>CAZXHQ010000128.1:0-8968 GCA_964640145.1 uncultured Rhodothermales bacterium
CGTCATGCCGAGCCACGTCCTCCGATCCGGCCCATCGAGGCGGATCGGAGGACGCGCCCTGTTCCGCCTCCCTACTTCGTAGTAGAAGGCCAGAAGGGTTCGGTCAGGATGGGTGAAACGGGTTCGTAGGATACGGTCGTCGGACCCTTCAGCTCCACGTTACCACCTGAGGTGATGCTCCCGACGATCGTCGCGCGGCGGTCGATCGTAATGTTGCCGTTCGCGAAAAGGATGCCCGCCACGCTAATGTCGTCCGCGGAGAATCGAATCTGCCCTTCGGTGAAGAGGCCCGTGAGGCCACCGTCGTCCGCCTGAATGCTGTGTCGGAAATCGACGTCACCGGTCGCGTAGATCACGCCGTATCCGGAGAACGAGACCGGGCCGCTCGTCCGAACGCTTCCGTCGACAAACCAGAGCGCTGGCTCGTCCGGCGTGCCGAGCGTATATGATCCGGAGAGCTCGACGTCGCCGGCATCCACACGGTTGGCCAGATCGATAAACCGATCGGCATCGAAATCGGGCACGGAGAGCTTACCAACCCTCTGGTGGGACTCCACGCCCGTTGGATTATAATTCGGTACGAAGCTTTCCGATGCCAGCGCGGCGTCGGACACATCGCCGGCATGATAACCGAACCCCTCGACCCGCACCGTGCTGCTCTCCAGCTCGAGATTCCCGTTCGTATAGACGCTCGCATTCAGTGGATCCGTGCCGGCGATGTCGAACAGGATGTCACTCGCGAATTTAACATTACCTACGCTCGTTAAGGCGTAATGAAAGAACGGCGGAATCTCTGCATGCGACAGCGCGCCGCCTCCGACGAATACGGTCACGTCCGTCGTCGATTCCGGCGCTTTTCGAATCCGTGCCTTCCCACTCGAGACCAGTGCATCCCGCACCTGCTTCGGCGAGGCATTCGGATGATCGGCGAGGAACAGCGCTGCAGCGCCGGAAACGTGCGCGGCGGCCATCGACGTCCCGCTGCTTATCGCTCGAGCGGTGGCCCCCTCCGACGTGGTTCCCAGCGAGAGGACCTGGACCCCGGGTGCGAGGAGATCGACCACCGGCCCATAGTTGGAGAAGGCGGCAAACCGGTTGTACACGTCGTAGGCGCCTACCGTAATGGCTTCGTGCGTGTGAGCCGGCGTGACACTCGAGGCGTCGATCGCGTCATTGCCGCCCGCGACGACGACGACGACGCCGGCAGCAACAGCCGCACGCACGGCCTCGTCGAGCGCGTTGTATGCACTCGTCCCGATATCAGCGCCGAGACTTAGATTGGCGACCATGGGCACGTTCGGGCGGCTCAGCTTCTGTTCCACCACGTGCTCTATGGCTGCGATTGCGCTGGACAGGTCGGCCGAACCTTCGTCGCTCAGCGTCTTCAGGCTGATCATGTCGACGCCGGGGGCGACGCCGACCGTCCAGCTCGCGTCGTCACCTGCGCCGATCGTGCCGGCTACGTGAAATCCGTGTCCATACGGGTCTCCTTCTGCGGGACTCGCGACGAACGTTTTTTCGCCGATCACATTCAGGTCGTCACGCCCGGTACCCGTATCGAGTACGTAGACCTCCACGCCCTTCACACGTCCGCCCCCATCACCAGATGCGCTTCGCATGGCACCGATTCGCTTGACGCCCCAGGGTACGACCTGGTCGTTTGCTTCGAGAATGGACGACGTCGCCGGGTCCAGCTGCACCCAGATGTCCGGCTCGACCACCTCAACCTCCGGGTCGTCCTCCATGGCGGCAAGGACGCTGTCGAGCCGCGCTTCGTCCACTTCGGCTGCGAGGCCGTGAAAGACATTGTGGTATTCGTAGCGCTGCAGAAGCTTGTACCGCTGCAGCAGCTTATCCGGCTCCAGGACCGTGCTGTCGAGCTTGATGATCAGACCGATCGTCGCGCCGTCCTTTCCATTCGTGCGCAACGCCTTCTCCATCATCTGTCCGTGGCGCAGCTTCGAGGTGGGGGCGGTCTCCAGTTCGTCACACGACCCGGTGCACGTGTCGGTTAACAGGTTCGACTCACATCCCACCAGTAGAACGCAAGCGAGGAGAACGGCGGCGGGTTTAATATTGAGATGAGGCATCATGTTCAGCGGTGGTTTGCGGTGGTACGCGGTCAACTCTTCCGCACGACTTAACTGGCTGTTTCCGTTGCCGATACACAGGGCGTCGCGAAAAGCGACAGTCTCCCGCGCGGATGCCGAATAGAAGGCGTGCAAACGAGTGTATCGGCCTGAGCGGCCGACATCTTAAGTGGCCGGATAGAAGAACATGGAAGACACGTTGAAACGCCTCCGGACGGCCGCCCTCTTGCTGGTGTCATTCGGCCTGGCCCTCGCCGCGCCGCTTTATGCTCAAGGTCAGGACGCCCCTACCTTGAACCCGTCGAAGCTCCTCACGCAGTATGTGCACGATCAGTGGATGACCGACGACGGGTTGCCGCAAAGCACGGTGAACACGATTACGCAGACGCCGGACGGCTACCTCTGGCTCGGGACCGAGGAAGGACTGGCGCGATTCGACGGACAGGCGTTCACCGTCTATGACGGAACGAATACGGCGGCATTCGAACGCAGCCACGCCGTGAAGCAGCTATACGTCGATCAGAAGGGGGGTTTGTGGATTGCAACCCGGGGCGGCGGCCTGATTCGCCTGTACGACAAGCAGTTCTCCTCGTATGGCGAACAGGAAGGATGGCCTTCGGCGCCGGTGAGCGCCATCTACCAAGACCAATCGGAAGGCCTCTGGATCGGCACGTATGGATCCGGCCTCTACTATCACCAGCGAGACACCACGTCCCGCTTTTCCACCGATGAGGGCCTGGCCTCTCCGTTCGTGACGGACCTGGCAGGCGACATCGAAGGACAACTATGGATCGGGACCGACGAAGGTGTGCACCGCTATGCCGGTGGCCGTATGTACACGCGTCGGAACGGGCCCGACGATCACGTCAACGTCCTCTACGGAGGTTCGTCCGCAGCTCTCTGGATCGGCACTCGAACGGGCCTCCATCGAATCGACCCAACTCGGCCCGACGCGGCCTATCAGGAAATCGCTGTATCGGCCCCCGTATTGTCTCTCCATCAAGATCGAGAACGCACGCTGTGGATGGGGCTGGATGGTCAGGGCCTCGGCCGCCTTCGCCGGGGCCGTCTGGAAACGTTTCCTGACGATCACATCCTCGCGCATGCCAGGATTTTCGCCCTCTTCGAAGACCGGGAGGGAAACCTCTGGATCGGCACGGAAGGACACGGGCTCCATCGGATTCGAGACGGCAAGTTCACGCTGTACACGACGGCCGAGAATCTGTCGAACGACATGGTGCTCTCCGTCTCGGAAGGCAGCGACGGAAGCATGTGGATCGGAACGGAGGGCGGAGGCCTCAACCGCCTGAAGGACGGTCGAATCACAACGTATACGACCGAGGATGGGCTGCCCAGCGATCGCATCGCCAGCGTATACGGCGACCGACGGGGGGGCGTCTGGATCGGAACACTGGGAGGTGGGCTGAGCCGCTGGGCGGCCGGGGAGATTACCACGTATACGGTAAAGGACGGCCTTCCGAGCAATGCCGTCTTTGCCATCTACGAGGACGCCGACGAACAGCTCTGGATCGGGACGGACGCCGGTCTTGCGATGTATGACGGCAGCAAGGTGGTCACCTATACGCGCGACGACGGTCTGTCAAGCAATCTGATTACGGCCGTCCTCCAGGATCGCCGCGGCGACCTCTGGGCCGGAACGTATGACGGAGGACTGAACCGTCTCCGCGACGACGCCTTCACCTCGTACGACGAGGCCGACGGCCTCGGGAGCAATCTCGTATTGACGCTGCATGAAGACGTCGACGGCGTACTATGGATCGGTACGTACGAAGGCGGTCTCACCCGCCTGAAGCAGGGCGAGTTCACAACGTTTACGACGCGAGAGGGTCTGTTCAGCGATAATATTTATCAGATTCTCGAGGATGGACAGCAGAACCTCTGGATGACCTCGAACAAGGGGATCTTCAGCGTCGAGAAGGGTCAGCTCACCGCACTTGCCGACGACCGAATCGACACGCTACACCCAGTCTCGTACGGAAGAGCCGACGGCCTCATGAATGCGGAGCTGAACGGCGGGTCCCAGCCTGCAGGGTGGCGCAGCCGCGACGGACGACTCTGGTTTCCGACGATCCACGGGGTGGCCGTGGCAGATCCCGACGACATCCGGCGAAACGGTTTGGCGCCACCGGTGGTGATCGAGCAGATCCTGGCAGATCGGGTC
Source organism: uncultured Rhodothermales bacterium (assembly GCA_964640145.1). Classification (GTDB taxonomy): domain Bacteria; phylum Bacteroidota; class Rhodothermia; order Rhodothermales; family VXPQ01; genus CAZXHQ01. The sequence continues at coordinate 4,273 of CAZXHQ010000128.1, forward strand.
GAAGTATCGCTGCGAAAAAGCCCTCATCTTGCTCCTGGCAAGCGAAAACTTGAATTTCATTACGCCGCGCTCAGCCTCGTAGCACCGGAAAAGGTTCGCTACCGCTACAAGCTGGAAGGGTTCGACGAAGACTGGGTCGATGCCGGCCTGCAGCGGGCGGCAACCTATACGAATTTGCCCCCCGGCGAGTATACCTTTCGTGTGACCGCCACGAACAACGACGGCGTCTGGAACGAAGAGGGCGCCTCCGTCCGCTTCCATCTCAAGCCTTTTTTCTATCAAACACCGCTCTTCTGGCTTCTGCTGGCGTTCGCATTTTGCGTCGCCGCCGTCATGGGCCATCGGCTACGAATCAGGCATCTGCGCGCACGCCAGCGCGAACTGGAGGTCGTCGTCGCCGCACGAACGAAGGATCTCAAGACGGCCAAAGACCGGATCGAGGAACAGGCCGACAAATTGCGGGATCTCGACCGGTTCAAGACCCAGTTCTTCGCGAACGTCTCCCACGAGTTTAGAACCCCGTTGACGATGATCGTCGGCCCTCTGGAGAATCTTCTCTCGGGCACGTTCGGCACCACCTCGAGCGAAGTGCAGCGACAGATGCAGATAATGCTTCGCAACGCCTTGCGACTGATGCGGCTGATCAACCAGCTGCTCGATCTCTCGAAGCTCGAGGAAGGCAAAATGACCCTCCGGACGCGAACGAGGAACTTCGTGGCATTTCTGGAAGGCATCGTCGTCTCATGCACGGCCTTCGCCGAGAAAAAGAACATCGCGCTCGAGTTCATCCCGAGTTCGGAACACCTCGAGATGTGGTTCGAACCGGACAAATTGGAGAAAGTGTTCTTCAACCTGCTCTCGAACGCCTCGAAGTTCACACCGGAAGGGGGATCCATCACGGTGGTCGTGAGCGAGAAGCCCGGCATGCCGGCGATGCCGGAGGGAGCCGTCGAAGTGCGCGTGCGAGATAGCGGGACGGGTATACCCGCTGAGGAATTATCCCGGATATTCGACCGGTTCCATCAGGTGGACGGATCCAATACCCGCCGGCACGAAGGGACCGGCATCGGACTTGCCTTCGCGCGAGAGCTCGTCCTGCTTCACCACGGCACGATCGAGGTCGAAAGCGAGGTTGGCGCCGGCACCGAGTTTGTGATCACGCTCCCGCTGGGCAGCGCACACCTCGGCCCCGAAGAGATGGACCGTTCACCTGACGGTGAATCGGCGGTCGACCGCGGCGGCATCACCGAGCTTGCCTCCGCAGCCTTCGACTTTATCCACGAACATGAGGCTCCATCAGTCGAAGACGTGACGGTCTCGAGGGACGCACCCACACTGCTCGTCGTGGAAGACAATAAAGACGTGCGAGAGTACGTCACGTCCCTGCTGGCGGGCGACTATCGCGTGGAATCAGCCGGTGACGGGAAGGAGGGGTTAGAGATGGCCGCCGCCATCGTCCCCGATCTGATCATTAGCGACGTCATGATGCCCAAGATGGATGGGAATGAGCTCTGCCGCCGCATTAAGACCTCTCCAGCGCTGAATCACATACCCGTTTTGCTGCTTACCGCGCGCGCCACGCAGGAAACGAAGATCGAGGGGCTCGAAGTCGGTGCGGACGATTACGTCGCGAAACCCTTCAACGCCCAGGAGCTTCGCGTACGGATCAGGAACCTGCTGCAGATTCGGCGTCAGGAAAAAGCGTTGAAGGACTTAAACGAGAAGCTCGAAGACAAGGTGCAGGAACAGTTTCAGGTCCTGGTCAACGAGCGGCAGCGCTATGAACGGGACCTCCTTTCGGCCAAAGAAAGGGCTGAGGCATCCGACCGCTTGAAGTCATCCATCTTGAACAATCTGAGCCATGAATTCCGCACACCGCTGACGGCCATTCTGGGCTATTCCGAGATCCTTTCCGAAGAAACAGATGAGCTGCACCGAGAGCTCAGCCAGGAAATCGAGAACGGCGGCCGGCGCCTTCTCGATACGCTCGACGCGCTGCTGGATCTATCAGTCCTCGAGGCCGGCGAAATCGAGACGAAGCTCGAGTGGAATGACCTCGCAGCAGCAGCCCATGAAGCGGCGACACGTATTCGGGCCATCGCCGATGAAAAAGACCTGGATGTGCAGGTCCGCGTCCAATCCGACGAACCCGTCTTCGTACGCGTCGACGCCGAAGATCTGGCGAAGTTGTTCGATAAGCTTCTCGACAACGCCGTCAAATTCACGGAAAAAGGTGAGATCGAGATCACTGTAGACGCAAGCGACGAGGCCGTGAGGGTCGCCGTCCGCGACACCGGCCGGGGCATCGCACAGGAATTTATTCCTCAGGTGTTTACCGCCTTCGCTCAGGAAAGTGATGGCCTGACCCGATCGCACGAAGGCGTCGGCTTAGGGCTCACCATCACGAAGCAGCTGGTCGAGCTCTACGACGGCACCATCACTGTGGCGTCGGACCGAAAGGAGGGTACCGTCGTCACGGTCTCTTTTCCCACGCCTCGGATCAATGAGGAGCGAGCCGACTCTCCGTCAGCCCCGGCTTTCGCATCAGCCGGGCTCGAAATACGCAGCTACCGCTGAGCGGCGTGCAGGTCGACGTCGTCAAAGACGGCGTGGACGCCCGCAGCCCGAACGCCGACCATGCCGGAGGTATACGTGCCGTCCTCCAGCCCGATCAGCGGCTCCCCGTTCACCGCTACCGTCAGCTCGGGACCGACGGCCCGGACGCTCATTTCATGCCATGCTCCGGTGTCGATGGGCGCCGCGGCGCGACCCAACTCGCGCCAATGAACGCCGTCCATCCTTCCCAATACGACGGCCTCCTCCTTCGGACGCAGCGCCGCGTAATATCCCTCCACTGCGTACGTCCCGACGGCCGGATGCGAAGCCCGAAACAACAGCCCCGCTCCTCCATCGCCTCCCAAAACGTTCATCCGGACGGAGAGCGTAACGTCCGCCCAATCGTATCCTCGGATCAGGGCCTTCTCGCCGCTGGGAAATCCGTTCGAGAGGCGGGGGAGGCTGTTAAGCGCGAGTGCCTGGTCCTCTATGCTGACGGACCGGCTGTAGCCGTAGTACACCCAGCGGTCCCACCGGCCATCGTCGAAGCCGTCCGCGAAACGGTCTCCTCGCGCGTTAAGGGGCTCTCCTGACGGAACGGCGAGTGGAACGCCCGCAGGCACCGCCTCGCCGAAATCAGGACCTTCCTCCGACCACGCGAACGGCTGGAGGTGGACGACCCGCCGCCAGCCCGGCACCGTGTCGATCTTGGTATGGTAGACGATCCAGTCCTCGGTGTCGTCGGGCGACGTCGTGAAGCTCGCATGCCCCACGCCGTGCACACGGTCGTTTCCGGTGAATACCGGTCGATCGTGCTTCGTCCAGTTGGACGGCTCCAACGGATCGGCCGCCGCAGAAATTGAAAGCTGCGCCAGCTTGTAGGACGGCTGCCAGGAGCCGCTGACGGAGTAGACGAGGTAGATCACGCCGCCTTTTCGAAGAACCTGCGGCCCTTCGTTGAGCCCACGCTCCTGCATACTTTCGGAAACCCGTTCCCACCGATACTCGTCGTTTTCGGCCAGCTTGACCCGGTTGGTTCGGATGGTCCACGGGTTCTCCATCTCGGCGATATAGAGCCACTGCTCGTCTTCCGCCGCTTCCCACCCCGACCAGATGAAATAGAGCCTGCCGCCCATGCGCAGCGGCGTGCCGTCGATCGCCCAGCGGTTTTTCGCTCCGCTCTCGACCTCGTCGCCTGTATAGAGCATCCCTTTATCGACGTACTTGCCCTGCGGGTCGGCGCTCACGCTTTCGAGCACGCCCATGCGGTGATCCTTATTCTCGCCCGAATCCGCCGCGTAGTAGATGTACCACCGGCCATCGAGGTGATGCAGCTCCGGCGCCCAGATCCCCGAGGTATTCCATCCTGTTTTCGGCGGGCTCCAGACGAGGCGCCTGATGCCTTTGTCGGTCAACCGATTCGATCTCCAGACGGCAATGCCTCGGTCTCCCTCGGACTGGCAGAAGTAATAGGTGCCGTCCGTATGCTTGTAGACGAACGGATCGGCACCCTCGTAGACTGGGTTTACGAAGGTACGTGATGACTCCGCGGAATGGGACCGGCATCCGAATCCAAGCAGGATCCCCAGAAGGAGCACGGCACGTCGAGATGTGTAGCGGCGCATAGCTATCTCACGAGCGAAACGATCTCCTCGAAGGCGCTCCGCTGTCGCGCTCGATCGCCGTCCGTGACGGAAGCCGGATCTCGACCCCGAAGGCGGGTAAAGACGTGCAAATCGGAATCGATCACCGAAACGAGACGAATCCATATCTGCGGCGGTAATGTCGGGGGATGCAGTCGCATGACCGCCATCGCAGGTTGTGGATGGGAAGCTGGGCGGCATCTCCGAAGAATCAAAACGAGCCTCGACCTCTCCCAAGCTGCCGTAAGCGTGGATCTGAATATACACCGGCGCCTCCAGTGTTGCGTCTTCCAGTGACGGCTGCACGGCGGCCGTTCACGGCGAGACGTAAGAATCCGGGAAACCACGATCTGAAGACGGAAGGCTTCCCCCCGGAGGGGGTTTCAGAAACGAACGGGATCGAGATACGGACCAGGCCGTCGCCGCGTTCATAACCTGAGATCACACCGCCATGATCGATCTAATCAAGATGGATGCCGACCACGTGTTGGGCGTCC
>CAZXHQ010000129.1:0-8965 GCA_964640145.1 uncultured Rhodothermales bacterium
GTCCTGCGCCGCAGCCGATCCCGCCGTTACAAAGGCGAGGACAGCTGCAAACGCAAGCATCTTGCTTGCGGCCTGCAGCAACAATCGAGGAGTTCTCATCCTAGATACCTCCTGGTAATTGTTGTCCATAGTTTACTTCCTCCTGTTAGAATTGCCTCGAAGCGCGCGAACGGCACCTCGCAGGTCAGCTTGTTTGCTTTTGTGTCTCCATACTACACAGCCATTGCGTAGCGAAAGCACAGATCTTTCCCACAGGCGAATAGACGTCGCGTGAGAAAGGTGTCCGCCACCGTGAAACCCGTTTTTCTTAGCCGCCCAAACGGTTTAGAAGGCCTCCCCGGCCGTTCCTCGATAACATGGGTGGATGGGCAATTCGAGGTCCGGCCGATTCCTTCAGATCATGGACGCAATTTGCGGCTCTGTAATGGTAAAAGTCAAGCCAGCTACAATTTGTAGCTCAGTTGGGAAGGATCGAAACACAATCTTCCAGATTTACCGTCCGCAAGTGCAACTGCAATAAACCGGCCTGGACCTCCACATGCAATGCACTTCCTGCCCTAATTTCCTCGTGACGTATGTTTCGGGCGCAAATGCCGCTTCATTCCGTCCCCGCGTGGTTGCAGCTTCTCGCCACAGCAGTGCCATGACTCGCCGCTTCGCCTGGGGTACGGCCGCATCGTCGTTTTGGGTGTCATGCGCGACGTACTGCACGAGGCATCAGCACGTATGGATCCGATTCATGTCGGTCCGCCATCGACGTGGCTGGCGCTGATTCGGTCGTAGTACACAGCCGCTGCGTGAAGTAACCAAGTGCGTTCCCAAAAAATATTCCAACGCCGACGGACGACGTGGACTCTTGGGTACAGCCGGCCGGCACGGGTGTACTATTATTTAGATTCGGGTGCACGCGAGCGGACCCGCAGGATTTCGAAGGTGATCCCTGCGACGACGAACGGGATCGTCGCCGGCCCCATCCACCGCCTACCTTATTTAAACATAATCTACCGATGCACGCCGCCGCATGCGACTAGCTTTTCGATTCGGACTCCTGCTCTGCACGGCCGGCCTGGCCTGCGCCCTTCCGGCGGGAGCGCAGTCATGCGATCGCTTCCTCAATGCGTCCGACGGCGACGATCGGGTGAACGAGGGACTGGACGTGACGACGCCTGTGCAGAGTCTGGAGCATGCCTTCCATACGTTTCCTGCCGGCTCCATCGTCTGCATGACCGCCGGCGCATACGTACAGTCCATCGACGCCGACGGCATACAACTCGTCGGGGAGTCCGTGCAGGGCAAGTCGATGACATTCGTTCTCCAGTCCTTCGGCGACGCGTCCGAGGTGGCCCTTACCGAAGACGAGCTCGTCATTGACATCGGAGACGGCCGGATCCGGTTCGTGGGCGGGACCGCAACCTCCCTGCACCTGGGCGTGGGCGCGACGAGCATCCTCGATCGATTTGCCGATCACACCACGTTCCTCCACACCTTTTCGCTGCTGTCCGGAACCATGGAGCTGGACGGCGCCGTCCTGACCATCGGACCGTCGGTCGGCAATCCGCATTTCGTACGCGGCGACCGGACCGCTCCGCCCGAGGCCGCTATCGTGCGTGACCAGGGCATGCTGATCGGCTCAGCGAGCTTCCCGCAATCCGAGCCCGTACCGCGAGTGTTTGCGTACGTCGGTTCCGGCGACCGCTTCTCCGGTCCCGAGCTGCCTCCGACCCTGGAGCGCCTGGAACTCATGCACGAGAGTGGAACGGTTCAGCTCGATGACGCCATCGCCCTGACCGCCGGCGGATCGATCGTCCAGTCCGGCGGCGGGACGACAGTGTTCGGCTCGACGGTCAACGCATTTTCGGCCGGTTCGATGACCGTTCGGCTCGACGGCGACGGGACGCTCGAGCTTCTGGGAGGCCTCACGGTGCAGCTCGACCGGAGCGTACCGGACCTCATCACGCACTCCTCGGACGGCGCACTCGTCCTTGCAAGCGTCGACGTTCGGGGCGATTCTACGCACACCGCGTCCATCGTCCAGGCGGGAGCGGGGCCGCTCGCAATCGAGGCGCTCGAGTCCGCGGCGCCGCTGATAACGGCGATTCACGACGCGCCGGGAAGGCTGCTGCTAGGCCGCAGCGGCGAGGCAACGTCCATCGACCTGGACGTCGTCAACGCGGCCGATCGGGAAGTGCGCGTCATCGGGCCGGCAACGCTGCGCGGATTGCTCGACAACGACGGTTCGTTCGTGCTGGAAGCAGACGCCGCCATCGACGGACGCCTCGAGAACAGCGGGACCGTCGACCTTGGATCGAGCACCCTGCAGCTGTCCGGGTCGGCGGACCACGTCAACAGCGGATCGTTCGCAGGGACCTCGTCGGGCCGGCTCGAGCTGGTCGGCGACCTCACGCTGTCGGGGACTGGAACGCTTTCGAACCTGCGGGGCGCTGAAGGAAGCCAGAGCGTGACGGCTTTGCAGATCGCCGGCAGCGTCGAGACCGTCGACGGCAGCAACCTGACCCTCGTCGACACGCCCCGCATCCTCGGTTCGGTGGCAGCGCAGGGCGGCTCCGTAACGCTTCCTGCCGTGCAGATCGACGGCGGGCTTTCCGCGTTACTTGGCTCGGTGCGGCTCTCAGGCGACGTCGCAGTAGCCTCCGATGTGCGCGTCGATTCCGGCGGCCGTCTCGACCTGGGGTCTCAGCGACTGGACGCTGCCGGCGACGTCCGTATAATCGGAGGCACGTTCGAGGGATCGGCCGGCACGCTGATCTTCACAGGGGTCGATCAGCTCTTCCAGAGCAGCACCGGCGTGACGATCGGTGCGATCGAAGTGCCGGCCTCCGCCGTCGAAGTGAGCGGAGGCCCGGCGCTGGTGAACGAACGTCTGACCGTGGGCGAGGGTGCCTCGATGCTGCTCTCCGGGCCGCTAGTCGTAGAAGGGGCCGCCCTCCGCGTCGACGGGCAGATTGAAACCGGACCTGCCGGGGAGCTCCTGTTTGCGGGCGCTGATAATGTCATTCGCGGCTCGGCGGTCCTCGGAAACGTTCGGATCATCCTCCAGTCGAACGACGAAGCCGTCACCCTGACCGAGTCGTCGGTCGTACAGGAGGGCTCGCTGACGCTGGAGCGGGGACGCCTCGTCGTAGGCCCGGGCAGCACCTATTCCTTGAGAAGCGGCGACGGCGCACCGCTGATCCGGTACGACCTGACGGATGCCGGCAGCAACACGGGAACCATCGTCGCGAACGCGCAGGGTTTCGGCGCCTTCAGTGCGCCCGACACGGGTTTCGATCTCGAGTACGTGGGCACCCTGGGCGCCGACACGGAAGGTTCACGGCCGCCCATTACCAGTCCGGTCCGCAACTTCTCGCTCGACGTGGAGACTCCGACGGATCCGCCGGCAGGGATCCTGCTTTCCGCACCCCTGGAGTTCAGCGGCAATCTTTTCGTCGGCGCCGGCACGCGCCTCTACCTCGGCGACGCCGACCTGACGGCTTCGGGGCGGACGGCGACGCACGTGCTCGAGGGGCAGATCCTGACGAGGGGGAACGGCGCGCTGGTGCTCCAGGGCGGTGTGCTGGAAGGCCGGCCCGAGGCCGGCAGGTCCGAGGCCGGCAACATCACGGTGCGGTCGGATGCGAATGTATCCATCCGCGACGTGCGCAGCGTTGCAGGTCTCCTCTCTCTAGAGTCCGGCACGACGACGCTGGCGCCGGCCGCCGACGGGGTCGACGGGTACCAAGATGCCGGAAACGTGGCTGCGATCCACATTCTCCCCGGCGCCGGCCTTCAGCTCGGCGCCGACGTTGAAGTCGTGGACTCGCTGCGCGCGTCCGACGGACTGCTCACCTTCCACGATCACGACGTGGTGCTGGACGGAGGGGCGAGCTTCACGGCTTCGGCGACGGAGCTGCGCCAGGGATCGGGCACGGGCCGCGTCGTCGTAGCAGGCAGGGCCGTTCTGGGCAGTACCAACGCGGCGATCCCACGTCTGCTGATCGACGCGGGCGCCGACGCGGCCCGGCTGTCGGATGAGCTCCGCGTCGGAGGCCGTTTCGAACACCGGTCGGGGGTGCTCGACCTACAGGATCACGACGTCGTGCTCCATGACGGACCATGGATCGTCCAGGGCGGATCCTACGCGGGCGGCGGCACGGTCACGGCGATCGGAAACGTCGACGCCGTCTTCGACCAGAGCGTGCACCTTCTTCGCGCCGCCGTAACGGGACCGAACGCAACGCTCTCGCTTCGATCGACCGACACGACAGGCGTCACCCTGACCGTCGAGGAGCGATTGAACCTGCTCCAGGGCGAACTCCACCTCGGCGGGGTCGATCTCATTCTCACAGGAGCGCTCGCCAGCCGTGGCCATGCCGGCGTCACGACCGACGCCGACTCGTCCTACGTCATCCTGGCAGGGGCGGAGATCGAGCTCGGGGACCCTCTGACCGTTCCGCATCTCGCAGTCAGATCGGACAGCCGCATCGAACCAAGGTCCACCCAGCTCGTCGTTGGATCCACGCTGAGCTTCCCCTCGGGGTCGCTGACGGGCGTCAATAGGCGGACGCTTCGCATCGGGCGGGGAGCCCGCATCGTACGTACGGGTGCGGACGGCATGGACGGCACTCCCGTCTTCTCCGGTGATACGAGCATTCTCTATGACCTGGCCGGCGGCGTTTTCGCCGACTCACTCGTCACGACGGGCCCGGAAATTCCGCCAAGCGGTCTGCACGACCTGACCGTAGATGCGGGAGCGAATCGAGTCGAGCTCGCCTCACCCACCGTGGTGGGCGGCACGCTGCTGCTGCGCTCGGGAGGATTCGAGCCTACCGCCTCCCTCACCATCGACCGAGGCGGCTCGGTTCACCTACGATACGCGGCCGAGCAGGAGCCCCGTTTCATCTCATCGTCGTACCGAACGCGTGGGCCCATCTCACTGTTCTACACGGGCATCGCCGGGAACCTGGACATCACGGACCTCTCGTTTCCGCCGCGGGCCCCGGTTGGCGACCTCGTCGTAAGCATGGGAGACAGCCTTGCCGGCACGCATCGGCGCATCGTCGTGATGGGCACGCGCCTCGTAGATCGGCTCATCGTCGACCACAATACGAGCGAATCGGTCATCGACCTCAACGGGCAGACGCTGCTGGTTACCGGCGATGCACGCATCCAGCGCGGCGTGGCCTCGAGCCAGAGAGAGGCCCTGCTCGATGTCCAGAACGATCTCTACGTCGGCGATGAGGCGCGTGTAGAAGGAATCGTCTCGGCCACCGTCAAGGGTACTACGACGGTCGACGGCAGATTCCAGGCGTATCGCCTCCGGAGCCTCGGAGACATCACCGTGCGCGGACACCTGGGCGGGGCCGGCAAAGCGCCCGATGCGGATGCCGGGGTGGTCCTCCCCGGAGTGCCCAACGTTGATCTCTTCGGAAGGGACCAGACGCTGACGATCTCCAACGCCGACTCGGATCGCGTGAGCGTCGACGACATGATCAACCGGCTGACCGTGCAGAGCGGGAGCGCGCAAAGCGTCTCGCGCATCATCTCGGCCGGCGATGCCGCGCACACGCTCGCCGTAAACCGTCTCATTCTCGACAGGGGCTACCTGGCGACAGGGCGCAATGACATTAGATTGCCCTCGAACGGCCCAGGATTCGTGCGCATGGAAGAATCACGCAGCCACGTCATTGGACGCGTCAGCCGGTCGGCCGGCTCCGGCGAGGCCTCGCGGGACACTCAGCTGCATTTTCCCGTCGGCACCGGCGGCCCGAACCCGCTGTATCGCCCCCTCACGCTCCTCTTCGCAGAGGCGACGGCTCCGAACACGGTCGTGACCGCCTCTCACGTGGGACGCCGGCCCGGAGGCTATCTCGGACTTCCCATACGCGGCGGAGAGGACATCCTCATCGACGACACGGCGGCCTTCTACTGGACGCTAGAAGCCTCACCGGCCCTCCCGGAACAGATGCCCTTTACGATGAGCGTGCTCGCAACCGCCTTTACTCAATTCGGTGCCGCTCGCGAGGCACGCCTTCTCCGCAAAGACTCGTCGGATGACGCGGCCTGGCAGCTGCACGGCACGCCTGACCGGTACGACAATGCCACAGTTGAGCACGAAGACCGATCCGCGCTCTTCGTGCAGACGGGCGATGGGCAAGCGCCGATCTCGAGCACGCCCGTGCGGTTCACGGTCGGCATTCAAGAAGAGCACACGGATTTCGCACGCGTTCAATTCATAAACGTGGCTGCCGTAGGCATGGAGGTGGTCGTCGGCGACTCCATCGAGACCTTTCGCCTCGATCCGAGGGAAGCCTCTTCATTCACAAGGCTGGACGGATCGGAGGCGACGGTGACCCTCGCAGGCGGATCGAGCAGATCCCGGTTTAGCGCAGGCCTGGCGCCGGGCACCGATTACCTGGCGGTCGCCGACCGGGACGAATTCGGCAACGTCATGCTCCGCTACGTTTCCGGCGCACGCGCCACGCCTCCGATCGAACAGAAGGACCTGGTAAGCCTCGGATTTTTGAACACCACACGGGGAGCCCCTCCGCTGACGCTGATCACGCGCGGGGATTCCCGGGCCCTGTTCGAGGCGGTCCCGCCCGACAGCATCACTGCGGCCTACGCAGGCCTCGAACCGGCGGATACGGGCTTCAACGTCGTTTCGCCGGCGCAGGGCACAGAATTCATCGCGGCCCGGGTCGATTTGTCGGAGGCCAGGGGCCTCACGGTCGCCGCCGTGGCGGCAGGTACGCTCGGAGATACCGGCGATCGAACCCCGCGCGCCTTCTTCGTGACCAGCGAGGGCGCGAACCTGCCGTCACGCGTGCAGGTCTCGGCGACCGAGCCGGTAGAACTTCCGCAGGCCTTCGTCCTCAAAGGCAACCATCCGAATCCGTTCAGCCGGACGACCACCATCACGTTCGACCTTCCGGAGACGGCCGAGGTGACGCTCCACGTCTTCGACATGCTCGGCCGGGAAGTGCTGGCCACGCCGCCCCGCAGCCTCGCTCCGTCCACCAACCGTCACATCGAAATCGACGCGGCCGGCCTCGGGTCCGGCGCCTACCTGTACCGCCTGACGGTGACGTCCGAATCGGAGACACGCACGTCCACCGGTCGAATGGTCGTCGTAAAGTAAACGCCGGCTTCAGAAGTCCCGCTCGAACGTCGTCACGCAGTCCGACTTGAAGCGGTCTTCCTCCGGCACGTAGCGTCGCTCTTCCACCGTGAAGTCACGCGGCCCCACGGATATGACGTTGTAGAAATTCGTCTCGCGGTGGTGGCGGCGGCCCCGGCTGCTGGTGGCCGTGCCGGCGCTGGCGATGACCAGTCTGTGCACGTCGGGGATAATCTCGAGCGGCTCGATGTGCGAGACGTGCAGGTGCCCGCACAGGATCAGGTCGACGCCGACGTCTGCCGCTCGATCCAGTGTTTCCGTTGCATTGCGGACGATGTCGTGCGGTCCGAGAGCCTGTATTTGCGAGAGGTGATGGTGGACCACGATCACCTTAAACACCGATGCGTCGAGACCGGCGAAGTAATTGGAGATGGCATCGCGCGCATTCGAGCCGATGCGGCCGCCCTTGATGGTGCGTCCGTAGGCGGAATTCAATCCGAGGACGGCGACGCCGTCCGCCTCGAAGGTCGGTGCCGCCTCCTCACGGATGAACTTCTGATATCTCGCCAGCGGGCTGACGATGCGGCGAACCGGTTTCCACCAGGGATAGACGTCGTGGTTGCCGGGCACGACGAGGGTGGGCGGCTGGATGGCTGCGAGCATCGTCGCGGCGGCCTCGAATTCGGCATCGCGTGCACGCTGGGTCAGGTCCCCGCTGATGGCGACGAGATCCACCGTGCGCCCGTTCACCTCCTCGACGAGGGCGGGCACGATGCCGGGATGGACGATCTTACCAAAGTGAAGGTCGGACAGATGTGCGAGTGTAAAGCGACTCACCGTCGCGCACCCCTGCTCCTGAGTGGAATCGTCATAATGCTACATCAGCATCGAGAGCGGCTCCTCGAGAAAACCCTGTACCGTGGCCAGAAACTCGGCACCGGTGGCTCCGTCGACGAGCCTGTGGTCGCAGGACAGAGTCAGCTTCATCCGCTTACCCGGCACGATCTCGCCATCGTTGACTACCGGGACGTCGCGGATGGCGCCGATCGCCAGGATGCATGAATTCGGCGGATTGATGATGGCCGTAAATTCCTCGATGCCGTACATCCCCAGGTTGCTGGTCGTGAAGGTCGAGCCCTCCCAATCTTCCGGCTGCAGCTTGCGCTCCCGCGCTCGCGCAGCAAGCTCTCGCGTTTCCCCCGCAATGCGGCCGAGTCCCTTCCGGTCCGCGTGGCGGATGACCGGAGTGACCAGCCCCTCGTCGATGGCCACGGCGACGGCCACGTGCACCTGATTATAGCGCCGAATCTCGCCTTCCTGCTCCAGATAGGAGGCATTGACCTGCGGATGCCGCTGCAGCGCCAGGGCGCAGGCTTTGGTGATCAGGTCGTTGTAGGAGATCTTCACGCCGCCGTTCGCCTCGGCGAGCTCGTTGATCCGACCGCGGGAGGCCACGGCTTCCGCCATGTTGACGTCGACGGTGAGATAGAAATGCGGCGACGTGAACTTGCTCTGAGCGAGGCGGCGGGAAATCGTCTTCCGCATCTGCGAGATCTTCTCCGTCTCGTAGACCTCCTCGGCCGGCGCTTCGTAGATCTCCGAGGGCATCCGGTAGGCCGGCGCCTCGGCCGGCTCGGCGACTCCTTCCTCGATGGCCGCTTCCACGTCGCGCTTGATGATGCGTCCCTTCGGGCCGCTGCCTTCCAGACGTCCGAGCTCGATGCCGTGCTCACCGGCCAGTCTCCGGGCCAGCGGCGAACTCCTGATGCGCCCGTCGCCGCCGCTCGGCGCGGGCGCCTTCGGCGCCTTTCGCGGCTGGGCGCCGTCCCCGCTCGGCCGGCCGGACGG
>CAZXHQ010000130.1:0-8916 GCA_964640145.1 uncultured Rhodothermales bacterium
GTGACCGCCGTCGTCGGTACGACGCGCATCTCGACGGACATCTTCGTCTTCGCGGATTTCTACGAAGACGATCCCCTTCGGCGCGACCTGGCCGTGTTCGAGGAGAAGTTCGGGGGCGTGCTTCCGATGGAGGTGGTAATCGAATCGGACCGCGAGGGGCGGTTCAAGACGCTCGCGCCCATGCGCCGAATCGAGAGCCTTCAGGAGACCTTTGCCGCGTTCGAGGCCGTGGGTACGACCCTCTCGGCCGTCGATCTGGTGAAGATGGGGAACCAAGCCTACTTTGGAGGCCATCCCGGCGCCTACCGGCTGCCGGCCAGCTACGAGCTTCCGTTTCTGCAAGAGGCCCTCGGCCGCTTCATCGGCCAGGAGGCCGACACGACGCTCCTGTCGAACCTGCCCCTCTTCGTCGACTCGACGTTCAGCATGACGCGCATCTATCTGGGCGTGGCGGACGTCGGAACGGAGCGCATGAACGAACTGGCCGACTCCATCGCGACGATCGCCCAGGACGCCTTCAGCAGCGAAGAATACGACGTATTCGTAACCGGTACGGCCATCATGTCGACGCGATCGGGCGAGAGCCTGGTGCGCAACCTGATCGTATCGCTCTCCGTGGCGCTCGTCGTCATCTCCATCTTGATGGCGGTCCTGTTCCGCTCGGTGCGTCTTACGTTCATCAGCCTGGCCCCCAACATCATCCCTCTTCTGCTCGTAGGCGGGGCCATGGGCTTCGCCGGCATCACACTGAAGCCGTCGACGGCACTCATCTTCTCGCTCGCCTTCGGCATTGCCGTCGACGACACGATCCACTTTTTGGCGAAGTATCGCATCCACCGCGGCGAAGGGGATTCGCGGGATGAGGCCATCCGCATGACGCTTCGGGAGACCGGCAAAGCGATCCTCTTTACCTCCCTGATCCTGATGGGAGGATTTCTCGTCTTCACGCGGTCGAGCTTCGGCGGCACGGTAACCATGGGCGCCTTGACGGCGCTGACCCTCGCGGTCGCGCTGGTAGCTAATCTCTTCCTGCTGCCTGCGCTGCTGTATCGGTACGGCCCTGAGGAACATCACCGCCTCTCGGCGACCACCAAATAGCGGACCGGCCGGTCGCCCACCGGGGGCGTCGGCAGGCTGCGAGCACAGGTTATGCCAGGCGCTCTCCTCGACGGAGGTCGTAGCCGTTCAGGAAGTCTTCTGCCGAAAGGCGGCGGCGTCCCTGCTGCTGCACTTCGAGGAGTTCGACGGCGCCCTCGTCGCAGGCCACGACCAGACGGCCGTCGGCCTCAACGACCTCGCCGGGCGCGCCGTCGAGGCCCCGGGCCTCCGCCACACGGGTGCGGTAGATCTTCAGCAACGTCTCGTCGTGGCGCGTCCAGGCCCCCGGATGCGGAGAGAGACCCCGGACGTGGTTGTGGACGTCTGGAGCGGGCCGGCTCCAGTCGATACGGCACTCATCGCGGCGAATCTTGGGGGCCGGCGTGGCGGCCGCGTCGTCCTGCGGCCGCGCCGTCGCCTTTCCTTCTTCGATCAGCCGAACCGTCTCCACGACGGCCTCCGCTCCCAGCTCCATCATGCGGTCGTGCACCTCGCCGGCGGTTTCGTCCGGCCCGATCGGCATCCGCTTCTTGAGGATGACGTTTCCGGTGTCGACGGCCTCCTTCAGGAAGAACGTCGTCACGCCCGTCTCCGATTCACCCTGCATGACCGCGTGATTGATCGGCGCGGCGCCGCGATATTTGGGCAGCAGCGATCCGTGCAGGTTGAAGGCCCCGAGGCGCGCCGCCTCGAACACCTCCGGAGGAAGAATGCGAAACGCCACGACGACGATCACGTCGGGCTCCAGTTCGCGAACGGCCTCCGCGAAGGCGGGGTCCTTGACGGTTGCCGGCTGGAGGATACGGTCGATGCCCAGCCGGAGCGCCGCCTTCTTGACGGGCGTCGGCGTGACCTTTTGACCCCGTCCCCGCGGCTTGTCCGGTCCTGTCACCACCGCAACGGGCGGATTGCCGGCCTCGACGAGCCGTTCCAGGGACGGAACGGCAAACTCCGGCGTGCCCATGAAGAGGATGCGCATGACCTGTGGGACCTACCGCAAGCGGGTGCGTTCGTCCCAGTACGGCACCAGCAGCTCATAATCCCCCCGTCCCGTCTCGTCGATGAACACGAAGCGGCGGCCGATGCCGTAGTAGTACCACACCTCGTAGGGCTTCACGTTGAAATTGAAGGGATGGCGATCCACATGATCCGGCTCGCCGTAGAGCACCAGAACGTGACCCCGGTCGGTCTGCCATCCATCATCGACCTGCCCGTACTTCCGATTCGCATACGCGATTCGATAGTAGTATTCCTCCATCCGCTCGTTGCGATTCGTGCCGGGGGTTGGATCCCTCCGCTTCCAGAACTCTCTGAAACGAGCCAGGCGCTCTTGCTCCGTGCGTCCGGCGCGAATGTAGGCGAGGTCGTCCTTTTTCGCGATGTAGGATAGCTGAGCGATGGCGGACTCGAGATCCTGTACGTGTTCGGCCAGGCCGGTCCACTTCAGCGTGACGGTCCGCTCGGCGCGATCCAGCTCGTCGCCGTATTCATCGCTCACGATGACGCGCGTGAGGTAGTCCCCCACGCCGAGGTCCTGAATCGGGATCTCGACGACGTAAGGGTTGCGACCGGACTGCACCTCTCGAGACGACGTCTGCTCGTAGGTGACCTCGGCGCCGTCGAGATCGTCGCCGGAGCCCAACCCGAGCAGCGACTTCACTGACGGCGGACCGCTGCTCCTGGGCAGGTGTATCATCTCCTGCGTGACGCGCACCTTCCGCGCCCTATCCGAATAGATCTCGTAGAACAGCTTGAAGTGGCTCCGGTCGCTTCCGATTCGGCTGCTGACCGTCGGGGTGATGCTGTTCGCATCCCCGTCGTAGGAGTCGATGAGGATGAGATCGCTCAGCGCGAACGGGCGGCTCAGATTGCGCACCTGGATGGGCATCTCCTCAGCGAACGAGCGGGTCGATGCCTGATCCTCGACCAGAAACTCGAGCATGTAGCGCCCGGGCGCGAGCTCGAGCGACTGCATGGTGCGATCGAACAGCTTTTCCGTCTGGGTCTGCGCGAAGTCGGCAGCCGCGACTTTCTGTTCAAAGAAGCGGGTCTGCACGAGGTCGCCCGCCTGATTGCGGCCTTCCAGGTCGCGGACGTTAATGGTGACCTCGTACCGAGCCTCGAACCCGTCGCCGGCCGCCAGGAAACGCAGCGAAGCGTACGGCACGCGGGTGTACACGTCCAGGCGGCTCGTGCCGGCGCCGGAGGTGCTGCGCGCCGCCACGGCGTCGACCTCCAGGTCCGGTGCCGTCTGCGCCGCCGCACCGGGGATCACAGCCGGCGTCAGGCCGACCATGAGGGAGAGGATCAGGCCGAACATCAGGCCGCGCATTGGGCAACGGCCGACCAGGATTCGACCTGCAGACGGAAGGTAGCGACGAACCATACAGTCTCCACCGAAATATAGTGCTTGTCCGATCGATTTCCGGATGGACGGAGCACACTTCCTACCGGGGTAGCCGCCCATCCACGCGCGGCACGGGACACGCCGCAAAAACGCGAAGCTCAATATCGCCAATCGAGGGCAAGACATGGTTGGGCCGGCTTCGTACGGTAGAAATCACACCGCGAACGGTGCCATTGAGTTTCTGAGCCGCCCGTAGACCGGCGCGCATCAAATGATATACCTCTCGATACGCCCCCCGGACGACCTCGCGCGCAGGGCTCCGCGGTCCTGAAGAAGCGGCTCGGCGACACTTCGTAACTACCTCGCGCGCACGTCTCGCGTGTCAACGTTATCCAAACATAGCATCCACGAAAGCGCGCCGATCGAAGATCTGAAGATCCTCGATCTGCTCGCCTACGCCTATATACTTTACGGGAATCTGGAACTCATTTGAAATACCAATCACAATGCCCCCTTTCGCCGTGCCGTCGAGCTTCGTGACGGCGAGTCCCGTCACCTCGACGCTGCGCGTGAACTCCTCGGCCTGACGTATGGCGTTCTGGCCGGTCGATGCGTCGAGCACCAGGAGAACCTCGTGCGGGGCGTCCTCGATCTGCTTCGACATGACCCGTTTGATCTTGGACAGCTCATCCATGAGGCCGCCTCTCGTGTGCAGGCGGCCGGCCGTGTCGATGATAGCGACGTCGACGTCGCGCGTCCTGGCCGAGGCGACCGTGTCGAACGCCACGGCGGCCGGATCCGCACCCTGTTTCTGCTTGATGATCGGCACCTCGGCGCGCTGGGCCCAGATCGAGAGCTGCTCGACGGCCGCAGCCCGGAACGTATCCGCGGCGCCCAGCAGCACCGACCGGCCCGCCGTCCGGTATCGAAAGGCCATCTTCCCGATCGTAGTGGTCTTGCCCACGCCGTTGACGCCGACGACCATGATCACGTGCGGCTTGTCGGGCAGCGCGGCCCCGAAGTCGGCCGGCTGGTCGGGTGCGTGCGCAAGCATGAGGCGCGAGATCTCGTCGCGAATCAGGCCGTTGAGCTCATTCGTGGAGACGTATTTCTCCTCCGCAACACGCGCTTCGACGCGCCTGATGATCTCCAGCGTGGTCTTCACGCCTACGTCGCTCGTTACGAGCGCTTCCTCAAGGTCGTCGAGCACCTCGTCGTCCACCGTGTCCTTGCCGCGGACGACGCGGTTGAGCTTGCCTAGAAAGCTGTCCTTGGTCTTCTCAAGTCCCTCCTCGAGCTTTTCCTTCTCCTGCTCTTCGGACCTGAAGCTGTCGAAAAAACCCATCTATTCTGCCATATTGGGTGATGCGAAGGCGCTAGTGTGACGTGCCGGCTTCCTGCTGCGTGAATGCATCCTCGGCGGGGTGTTCGGACGGAGCGGGAAGCCTCCCGGCGCGCATCAGACGTACGAACCGGACGACGTAGAGTAGTAACGAATAGGCCATCAGCCCCGTGGTGATCCACACGCAATAGCTGAGAATGGGCTCGTCGGCCCGCAAGAGGGCGGCCAGCACCGTCAGTGAGAGGGCCGTGACGGCCACTTTGCCCATCCACGCGCTCATTACGACCTGCCCGGTGCGGCGGGCCAGTACAATCCCTCCGAGCACGATGAGCGCGTCGCGTCCGACGAGGACGCTCAAGAACCACAGCGGCAGGGAGCCTCGCACGACGAGAGCCATCACGATGGCCGCGCCGGCCACCTTGTCGGCCAGCGGATCGAGCACTTTACCCCACTCGGACACCGTCCTGGACCACCGCGCGACCTGCCCGTCGAACCAGTCGGTCATCAGCGCGAGCAGGATGAGCCCGAACAGCCAGGCCATCGAGCCGTCCGTCAGGATCAGATACGTGATGGGAACGACAAGAAGCAGGCGAACCATGCTGAGCATATTCGCCAGCGTCCAGAATCTACCGAGGAGCTGAAAAATCTCGACCTTGTGGGCAGCGTGCTGGTCGGACATGCCGTTGATGACGTGTGGCGTTCTGATGGGACGCAGCGCAGAAATGGTTGCTCGATTACGGCCGGCCCATGCGTGCGGACTACATGCCGGTGAATGCGTGGGGCCTCAATAGGGCAAAGGCATACGCACGATCGCTTCAATGGTTTACGCCGGCAGCGACCCGGGTGAACGGCCTCGCGGCCTGGTCGGCGCAGGCGAACCGGTGCTTTCCGAGGCTCCGAAACGAATCGGGGAAGAAGCCTCGCACTTCATTCAGCGGGGCGGTTCGTCAGCACGAGGCCGAAGCGCCCGGGCAGCTCGAGAAGAAGGGCGGTGGCATCTTGCTGTACCCGGTACCCTCCAGGCTCGGTCGCGTGGATGACCTCGTAGGCGTGTCGAAGCCGCTGCGGGATCTCGACGCGGAGGCTATGTGCTTCCCCGCTACGGTTGACGGCCACGATCACGACCTCATCGGCCAGCGACCGGGCGTACACGTTCACGTTCCGCACGAGATCGGCCGTGAGCACCTCGAGATTCCCGGTTCCGATCGCGGGTACCGCCTCGCGGAGCGAATCCGCCGCGGGGAAGAATGCGGCCAGGTCTCGATCGATCGATGTTGGAGCGGGCGGCTCCCGGGGGGCTTCCGTACTGTGGGCGGTGTCGCTCGGAAGCTGCGGTCCGGGATCCGATGCCCGCTGGCAGCCGGCAATGAAGCAGAACGCCGCACCTAGAAGCAGAAGGGCAGATCGTCGCATGGTCGTTCGGTATGCCGCTCGTCGTGGGTCGTCGTCGACATGCCGGCTCGACGGCCCCGCCCCGGGTCGTCGCCCGTATGCCGGCTCGTCGTCCTCATCACGGGTTGTCGTCGGACGACCGCCTACGCTTCCACGGGCGCATCGGCCGACTCCTCCTCCCAGTTCGCGATGGCCTCGAGCACGGCCTGCACGATGTCCTTTTCCGGGACCGTCCCGACCACCTTGCCCCGCTTGAAGAGGTGGGCTCGGCCGCGGCCGAGCGAGATGCCCAGGTCCGCGCCGGCGGCTTCCCCGGGACCGTTGACCGCGCAGCCCATCAGAGCGACGTTCAGATCCTTATCGAAACGAGCCTCTTTGACGGCCTTCTCGACGTCCTTGACGATCGCAAAGAGGTCGCCTTCCATCCGTCCGCACGTCGGACACGCGATCACGTTGACGCCGGGGCGGCCGAGACGGAGCGACTTGAGGATCTGATGGCCGACCTCGACCTCCTCGACGGACGGGGCGGTGAGCGAGACGCGGATCGTGTCGCCGATGCCGTCGGCCAGCAGCGCGCCGATCCCGATGGAGCTCTTGATCGAGCCCGACTCGTAGGAACCCGATTCGGTCACGCCCAGGTGCAGGGGATAGTTCGTGCGCTCGGCGAGCAGGCGGTACGCCTGAATCATAAAGAAGACGTCCGAGTGCTTGACCGAGATCACGAGGTCCTCGAAACCGTGCTTCTGGCAGATCTCGACGTGCCGCATCGCACTTTCGAACAGCGCCTCCGGCTGCGGGTAGCCGTACTTGTCCAGCAGGTCTTTTTCGAGCGACCCCGAGTTGACGCCGATACGGATCGGGATGCCGGCGTCTTTCGCGGCGAGGAGCACTTCGCGCTCCCATTCGGCCTTACCGATGTTGCCCGGATTGATCCGCACTTTGGCCACCTTCGCCTCGATAGCCTTCAGCGCATACTGATAGTTGAAATGGATGTCGGCCACGATCGGCACCGGTGCGCCCTGCACGACGTCCGGCAGCGCCTCGACGTCCTCGGGGCGCGGGACGGCCACGCGTACGATGTCCGCACCCGCTTCGGCGAGCTGCCGGATTTCGTCGAGGGACGCCCCTACGTCGTGCGTCTTCGACGTCGTCATCGACTGCACCGAGATCGGCGCGCCGCCGCCTATCTGCACGTCCCCCACCTGCACGGGTCGCGATTCTCGTCGGGGTCGGTTCATTTCAGTCGCCACGGTTTTGCTCGAAGTCGCTCGTATAACTGGCGTCGACCCGTTGGGTTCGTTGTTACGGTTGAAGGTTGAAGGTTGAAGGTTGAAGGTTGAAGGTTGAAGGTGTCTTTGAGTGGGGCGTCGTCCCCCTTGCGGCAGCATTCTTCTCTTGCGGCAGCATTCTTCTCTTGCGGCAGCATTCTCTACTCTTGAGGAAGCATTCTCTACTCTTGAGGAAGCATTATCCGCTTTCGGGAAGCATTATCCACTTTCGGAGAACGCTCAATCGTCAACCCTCAACCTTGGGCCTACTGAAAAAAGGTCGCTCAGAAGCGGCTGAGCGCCCTGCGATTGGGGGCTCGTTTTCGCACTTTTGAGGAACCCTCGCGTCGTCTTCGTGCCTCCTCTTTTCGCCTGTGTTCAGAACCAACGAGACCCACCGCCAGCATAGCCTCTTCGGCAGCGATCAAGTCCTTCCTACCAGGTATCAAGACCGGCTTCGAAGCTCCTTGGGGCACGTCTTCCGCCATGAAGTCTTCGCCCGCATCGACGAGCGGAGTTTCGCGGTGCTCTACAGCGAGGAGGCCTCGCGGCCGAACGCCCCGGTAAACGTGATGGTCGGCGCGGAGATTCTGAAAGCCCGCTTCGGCTGGACCGACCTCAAGCTGGCCGAGCAGATGACGTTCAACCTCCAGGTCCGCCACGCGCTGGGCCTGGACGATCTGACCATGGAGGTACCCGAGCTGCGTACGATCTACAACTGGCGGCGGCGCGTGCGCGAGCACGCCGAGGAGACGGGTACGAACCTGTTCCAGGAGGTCTGCGCGCAAGTGACCGACGATCAGCTCGAGGCGCTGGAAGTTAAGACCCAATGGCAGCGGATCGACTCGACGCAGATGCTGAACAACCTGGCGAAGATGAGCCGCCTGGAGCTGGTCATCTCGCTGGTGCAGAAGCTCTGGCGCTCGCTCTCGGAGGAGCAGCGGGCTTCGTGGGAGGAGGCCGCCGGACCGTACGTCTCGCAGCGCCCCTACCAGGTGTGCTACGGCATCGAGGCGGGCCATACGGACGAGCACCTGCACGATCTCGGCCGTCTCTTGCTCGAGTGGGCGAAGCGGGAGGATCTCTTCGACGAGAAGCAGCGCCGTCTCATCGAGCGCGGCGTGGAAGTCGAAGCGGTCACGACCGGCGGCGATGATGGCCAATTTTCGTAGAATCCACCGATACCGCCGAGAGAACGCACTCGGGGGCTTTTTTGCGCCGATTGTGCGGGCACTGCAGCGCCTCACCACCTGTGTTGAGAACATGTGGCAGGTGATCGGCATCGACCGGACCGGCGGTCGCGGGCGATCCGCTATGAGTTGCCAAGCTGTGCACTAAACAGAGCAGTCCAAGTACTCGGTCCTTTCAGTAGACCCAACTTTCAACCTTCAACCTTCAACCGTCAACCTTTAATCGAATTTCGACCAACAGCGGCAGGTGATCGGAAAGATACGCGTCCAGCACGCGGG
>CAZXHQ010000131.1:0-8847 GCA_964640145.1 uncultured Rhodothermales bacterium
ACCTGCTGCAGCTTCGTCGTGGCAATCAGGTACGCATCGGGCGGTACGAGCTTGCTGCCGCACCCTTTGATCACGACGGGACGGCCCTCGAATTCGGACAAGTCCACCGCTTCGAGGGCCCGCACGAAATGATCGCGTACGAGGTCGTTCGTGCGGCCCTGCGCCACCGAACGCGCCGTGCCGTCCAGCATGGCGGCGACCAGCATATACGCCCAGGTGGGGACGATCGCGTCGGCGGAGCAGTACACCGCCACGTGCGCGCCTTCATACTGCGACCAGTCGTGCTCCTTCACCTTCTCACGGAAATCTTTCTCTCGAAGGATCATCCCCTGAAAGAGGAACGGCTCGAGGTCGAACTCGACGATCGGCTGCTCGTCCCACAGCTCCTCCAGGTTGAAAACGACGATGTCGCTCTGTGCTACTCGGTTCGTAATCGGTTCCATAACAGGCGTCGCGCATTCGGTAAACATCGAGTCAGGTGGATGCGGTCGCCCCCTTCTCGCGCAGAGAGGTCACGGCTTCCGTCAGCCGCTCGACGGCGTAGTCGACGTCTTCCTCCGTCGTGAAGCGGCCGAGACTGATACGGAGCGTCGACAGGGACTGATCCTTGGTCAGGCCCATGGCCGTCAGCACGTGGCTCGGCTTGCCCGTGCCGCTCGAGCAGGCGCTGCCTGCCGAGATGGCCAGATCGCGGGCGGCCATCATGACGTTGCTGCCCTGCGCGCCCTCGAACCGCAGGCTGGACGTCTGAGGGAGTCGCACGGCGTCCTTCACGTTCACGTCGGCGTCCGGCAGCTTCGAGAGCCGGGCCTCGAGCCGGTCTCGCAGGCGCAGCATGCGCACCTGGAATTCGTCGAGCTCCCGGCCGGCGATCTCCGCAGCCGCTCCGAGTCCGACGATGCCGGGCACGTTCAGGGTGCCGGACCGGCGGCCGTCCTCGTGGCCGCCGCCGTCGAGCAGCGGCGTGATCTTGACGCGCGGGTCGCGGCCGCGTACGTAGAGCGCCCCGGCGCCTTTCGGCCCGTAGAACTTATGAGCCGAACAGGCGAGCAGGTCGACGTCCTCGACCGACACGGGCACCTTACCGACGGCCTGTGTGGCGTCGGTGAGCACGAGGATGCCCCGCGGGCGCGCGATGGCCGAGATCTCATCGATCGGATGGATGGTCCCGACCTCGTTGTTGGCCCACATCACACTGACGAGAATCGTGTCGTCGCGCAGCGCATCCTCCAGCTCGTCGAGGTCGACGCGCCCCTGCGTATCCACGGACAGGTACGTCACCTCGCAGCCCCGTCGCTCCAGCGACCGGTGCGCGTTGAGCACGGCGCGGTGTTCGGTCTGGACGGTGACGAGGTGCCGGCCGCGGCTCTGGTAGGCGTCGGCGACGCCCTTCACCGCCGTATTGACGGCTTCCGTAGCCCCCGACGTGAAGACGAGCTCTCCCGGCTCGGCTCCGAGGAGCGCCGCGAGCTGCTCTCGCGCTTTTTCGCAGGCTTCCTCGGCCGTCCATCCGTACGGGTGGCCTTTACTCGACGGGTTGCCGTAGTGCTCGGAAAAGTAGGGGAGCATGGCCTCGACGACGCGCTCGTCGACCGGCGTAGAGGCGTTGTAGTCGAGATAAATGGTGCCTTTCATGACGTGACGGACGCTTCGTCAACAAGCCGTGCACTACTCTGACGCACGTAGGGCCCGATGTGTCCCGTCTAGAGCGTAATCTCCACGCTCGCGTAGATGCTCCGGCCGTCGGCGGGGATGATGCCCGGACCGGGATAGCCCGTCGCGCGGCGCGTGAAGTAGTGGTGATCGGTCAGATTGTTGACGCCGGCCTCCAGGCGATATCGACCGACCGCGTAGCTGGCCGATAGATCCATAACGCGG
The DNA here is from genome assembly GCA_964640145.1 of uncultured Rhodothermales bacterium. Taxonomy (GTDB): domain Bacteria; phylum Bacteroidota; class Rhodothermia; order Rhodothermales; family VXPQ01; genus CAZXHQ01. The sequence continues at coordinate 1,879 of CAZXHQ010000131.1, forward strand.
TAGGCGGGGATGATGCCCTCGATGGCCGTGGGCGTCCGGCGCGCATTGGACGCGTCGGAGAAGTGTTCGCCGACATGGGATATCTGGTAGGACATGCTGAGCCGATCGCCCCTGTAGGTGAGTCCCGCCCTGAGGTTGATTCCGGGCACGAGCTCCACCTCGTTGCCGTTCACCCCGTTCTCGTCGGATCGGGTATAGGTGGCGGAAATGAGCGACAGATTCGAAAAGATCGACAACCGGTTCGGCGAGTCGGCCAGCAGCTTATAGAGGTCCAGCTCCGCGAACGATTCGACGCCGTAGATCCGGGCGTCCGCGATGTTGGTGCGGAACCGGAAGGTGCGATCCACAAGATTGTTGAAGCGCGGGTTGGGCTCGCTGCGGAGGACGGTGCCGATCCTATCCCCGTAGGAAAGGTGAAACAGGCTCAGGTCGTAGGCGAAGAGACTGCCGGTCGTGCCGCGGAGCCCCAGGTCCGCATTGAATCCGTGCTCGTCCGCAATGTGGGGGTCGACCTCGAGGCTCCCGATGTGGACGCGGACGTCGTTGAAGGTGATAGCCCGGTAGTTCTGGGAATAGTTGGCGTAGACTTCGAGGGCGGTGCCGGCCGCGTAGCTGACTCCGACTCCGAAGAGGACGAAGGAACGTGTTCGCTCGCGCTGCTCGCCGATGCGCTCGTCCATGAGCACGTTGCCGGCGAGGTCCGTGACGGTGTTCCGGTAGTACCCCTCCGCGGCCGTTCGAATGTACTCGAATCGGATGCCCGGGGTGATGCTCAAGCGGGGCGTGACGTTGAACATGTTTTCCGCAAACACGGCGGCGTTTCGGCTGGGCAGGTCGAAGTCCGATCCTTCCAGATGGTCGGGATTCAGATACCTGAAGTCCGGGTCGCTGCCGTCCGGACCCTCGCCCTGCCGGCGATGGGTGAAACCGTTGTAGAATCGCGTGCCGACGAGTAGAACCGACAGGCTGTTGAGCGCCGGGTAGCGGTGGATGAGGCGCGTCTCGTTCCCCCAGTTACGGAAATCGTCCTTCAGCAGGTCTCGGCTTCCTCCCACGTCGAGGCGATCGATGCGGCCGAGATTGCCCAGCGCGTCTCTGCCTGCCAGCAGCCCGAAAAAGCGCGTATTGAAACTGGTGCGGCTCGAGAACCGATAGTCGGCGCGGAGCGCGAGAAGATTCCAGGTCACCGTGAACCAGTTCCGTTCCCGAGTCGACTGACGCGGATCCTCTTCGAATTGTGCGTCGGTGAGGCCGCCGGGCTGCTGCGCCAGGTAATGCATGTACGTAATTTCCGGGCTGATCGTAAGCCGGGGAGAGGCCGCGACGTCGAGCGATGCGTACGCCGTGTGCTGGGACAGGTGCGAATTGGGCCGCCATCCGTCGCTGCGCTTGAACTGATGGAATCCGTAGTAGCGCAGCCTACCCTCCGTCCCCCCGATGCTGTTGAAGCTGTTCAAGAGCCCGAAGGAGCCGACCGTCTGGCTGGATGTCAGCTCGAACGCGTCGTTCTCCGGACCATCCTTGAATACGAAGTTGACCAGTCCGCCGAACTGCGTGCCGTACTGCAGGGACGCGGCGCCGCGCACGATTTCGATGCGATCCAGGGCCTGCGTGGGCGGCGTGTAATAGCTCTCCGGATAACCGAGCGCATCCGCCGAAATGTCGTACCCGTTTTGACGCGTGTTGAAATTCGAGTTCCGGTTGGGGCTGAGGCCTCGGCCGCCCAGGCCGAGCTGCACGCCGGCGCCGTCACTTTCCCAGATATTGAGGCCGGCCACGCGGCCGTATACCTGGCGGCTGTTGTTCGTCGCCAGATTGGCCGTGAGGTCCTCGAGGACGACGACCTCGCTCTTCTTGGCATCGTAGATGGCGAAGCCGTCGACGTCCAGCGGACGCAGTCGCATGAGGCCGAAGGTTTCTCGCCGGGACCCGCGGACCGTGATTTCACCGAGCTCGCTCTTCAGCACGGAGAGCTCGAAGTCGAGGCGCACGTTCTCGTTGGCGACCGCGATTCGCCGCGTGGCCAATCGTTTCCCCGTGACATAGGCGGTAACGGAATAGCGCCCGCGCGCCAGGCCGTTTATTTCATACGTCCCGTCCTCGCCGGTCAGGTCGGATCGTGAGAGTTTCGAGCGGATGACGTTGACGTCCTTGTAGGTCGAATCGACGGCCGTGTCGGTAACGATTACGGTTGCCCCTTCGATAGGAGCTCCGCGCTCATCCGCGACCGTGCCGAGGACGGCGAAGGACTGCGCGGCGGCGGGCGGTGCCGCAAAGGCCAGAGCGGCCAGCGATATGGCGAGGAGCAGGCGGTAGGTCATCGCCGGTTTCCTCGGCGGCGTCCGTCAAGGCGTACGTCCTGGCGCCGCCCGATCCACCGCTCCTCATCGCCGTCCAGCGGCAGGATCCATTGCCTGCGCCGAAGGCCCCGTTCTACGTCGGTCAGGTCGACGGTCGGATCGATCATCAGTCGGCTCTTCCTGCCGTTGAGGGTCACGTAGGCTTCCGCCTTGATTTCGACGTCCGGGAAGCCCAGCTCGTGGTAGTGCTCCTCCAGATAATGGGCGAACTGGAGAACCATGTCGGGCTGCGTCGACATCATCTTCTCCTGATTCCGCGTCAGATGTTCCCAGTTCGAGGCCTCCCAGCGTCTGTCCGTCACCGGATCGCGCACGTGAAAGACGGCGTGCCCGGCCTTCTCCATGAGCATCACGCGCCAGGAAAAGCGGTATCCCTCCTCCGTCCAGAACAGGTGGCCGGGATAGGCGAAGGCTCGGAGCGGGACCAGGACCTGCAGCGTGAAATGCAGGATCAGGAGCCCCGCCATCGCGGCCGCTGCGGGACGGCTAAGGCGATACCGAACGGGCGCGCAGGTGACGGCGCGGCCGCGGCCGTCCGGCGCCTCGCGCGCGCCGCGGATCCCCATGCCGAATGCCGCGCGGCCTACCGCGCGCCGGGCCCTGGTCATCCATCCGATCAGTCGTTCGTGAAACGCGGCGGGGAAGAAGATGAGCGTGCAGAGGATCATGATGTAGGGAAACATCCCGATCCGGAACAGAAGGGCCGTCGTCAGATGAAATGCGACGACGACCGCATAGGCCGCGATGCGCGTTCGATGCCACATCAGGAAGAAGACGATCGTGAGATCGTAGGCGGCCCCCGCCCAGCTGAAGGCGTACGCCGTCGCCGGCATCTCCAGCAGCCCGCCGATAAGCGGCAGATGTGCGTGTGCGGGAAGCCACAGGCTCAATGGCATCGCATCCAGCAGCCATTCGGGGTGCAGCTTGGCGAGGCCGGCATACACGTAGACGAGTCCCAGCTGCAGCTTGAAAATGTCGATGGTCCAGGCCGGGACCGCGTCCACCTTCAGCTCCGGCCGCTTCACGACGTCCAGCGAAAAGCTCCGGTGGGCGGGCACCCAGAGCAGCAGAAAGCTGATGATGCTTACGAAGTAGTAATGGTTGAGATAGTTCGTCTTGTCGAGCAGCTCGACGTACGTGAAGGACAGGAAAAAGAGGACCACGGCGATCCGGTAGTGGCGACCCACCATGATGCCCGCGGCCCCGAGGCCCATTACCAGGAACAGGCCGTACATCCCGACTTCGCCGAGCGGTGCGACCCAGTCGAAGCCGTAAAACGTGAAGTAATAGGTGGGCGTTACGTAGAGCTCGTGGATCCAACCCTTCAGGGCGAAGCGGAGGATGCTCACCGTCATGACGAATCCGAACAACGCCCGGAACACGGCGAGCGGGGCGATGGACCGCTGGGATGTGACGTACCTTCGCATGCGATCAGTCGCCGTCGTTGTCCTGGAACGTGATGGTGACGCCGAGAATGGAGGTCATATCCGCCTTCAGGAGCACTACCACGTCCTGAAGCTCGGTGAAGGCCGTGAGCACCGGCTCGTTGCCGGTTTCGATCTGAGCGGACAGCGGATCGGTCAGCGCTTGCAGCGAGGCGAGGGCTTCATCAAGTTCCGATTCGATTTCCACGGCCAGCGCGTCGGCGTCCAGGGCGCGCAGGTGGTCGTCGAGCCCGATGCCGTTCGTCCCGTCCGGATCACTTCCGAGGAACAGTCGCCTGACCGCTCGCAGGTTGGCCGCGGCGAGCTCCAGCGAGTAGCCGCCGTGGTAGGCTTCCGTCGACCGCGGACGCGGAACGCCGGCGCTGCGGACGCCCGCAGGGATGCCGATCTTCCCGTCGCGGATGAAACGTTCGTAGTGAAGCACGAGGGCGTTGATCAGCATGCCCAGGGAGCTTCCGACGTCCGTGCCCGAGCGTCCGGCACTCACGAAGGTGCCGATGTAATTACCGCCATCCGCCGCCCAGTCATCGGCCGCGGCGTCCGTAGACGTCTTTATGAAGTCGACCGCATCCTGCAGATAGGTCCTCCGGTTGGATGCACCGACCTCGTCCGCGAAGGCGGAGAGCACTTCCTCATCCGTCTCTCCGTGCAGGAGATAGCCGAGGGCCGGGAAGCCGCCGGCCGCGCGGTTCGCGATCGTGCCCAGGGTATAGTCACCGGAGGCGATGTTGTCCTCGATCTGATCCTCGTCGGCCGGATACGTATTCAGCGCGGCCCGCAGCGTTACGGACTCGGCCGGCCCGAACTGAAAGAGGTTGGCATCCTGCCATGCCAGGCGTGCCGCCTTCAGGCGAGTCTGCAGGACGGTCAGGTTTGCCGCTGAGGGGTCGTCGGCGAACGCGTCCGCAGCGGCCTGGAGGGCATCCACCGACGACGTCAACGCCGCGTAGGCGGGCAGAATGATCTCGTTGCCCAGGTGGGCCAGCATCTCGGAGCGGTCGAATGCGTCGTCGGGCGGATCGGTGGTAGGACCGGCGCCGTCACACGATGCGGTGAGGACGACCGCAGCGAGCAGAACAGAGAGTGCGCGTGAACGCGTCGTCATGATGGGATGCTGAATGAAAATGGGCGCGCCGGATCGACGTTGGGCCGATGCGGCCCTACAGATCGTCCTGAACGGGAGCCAGGGCGGGGTAGCGATCCACCAGTGTCGTCTTGGCCGCATTCAATCCCGCCGGCGTGACGTTCCAGAAATTGCCGTCGACGCCGAAGTCCTCCTCCATGATCTGCTCGATCTCGTCGAGCGAGATCTTTCGCCGGGGGCTGTAGCGCAGGGCGTTCGTAAACGCCCAGGCTTCCGAGAGCGTGTGAAACGCCTCTCCCGTGTTGCCGTCGTTGAGATGCGCGAGCGTGTTGTTGATGTAGTGCACGGCCGTCCCTGCGGCGACCAGCTCGAGGTATTCGTAGAGAATGTCACGCTGGGCATCTCGGGTCGCCGGATCGTTGTTCACGATGGCCGTCCGGCCTTCGATAAAGGCGTCCATGATAATCCTGTTCGTACCCAGCTGCCCGTCGGCCACGTTGTCGACAGTGTTCGAGTAGTGGCTCCAGAAGCGGTCTTCATCGCCGCGTTCGTCGGGCCAGGGCGAGGTGAAGTCCAGGGGAGGATCCCAGTACCCGAACGCCTCATCCCAGTGATGCTCCATGGGCGTGTAGTTGCGGTCGGCGACGAGCTCGACGTTCTCGACGCCGTTCCCGACGCGGGCGTCGGTCAGGTAGACGTTGAAGATCTGATGGTAGAAGACGGAGCCCATCATGCCCTTTTCGATGACCTGGGTGAACTCTCTGCCGCGTTCGTCGACTAGGATGGTGTTGCCGCTGTTCTCGCGGACGATGAGTCCGGCCGTGCCGTCGGTGGCCGTCTCGCCGGCGTTCCCGTTCCGGCTGGCCGCGGCCGCGCCGGCGAAGAGGTTCTCGAACAGCCTCTCGTCGACGTCGGGCGGGAAGGTCTTGTCTTTGAGCTGCCGGTCGGAGGTGAAGGAGAAGTGGCCTCCACCGTTTCCGCCCGTGTTCTCGTACATGTCGAGGAGAGCCTGTTCGGAGAGGATCCCGCCGCCATCGCCGGCCGCGAGATAGGCCTTCATTTCCTCGACCATGTCGAGCCGATCCGTCTGACCGGAATAGGATACGGACGACTCCCCGTTCCGCGTAAACTCGTACGTCTCCGGCGCGTCGATCAGCTTGCCGGTCGTGACGGTTGCGGAGATGGTCGATTCGACGCCGTCCCTATCGACCAGCGTGAAGAGGAGGGCGTGCTGCGTGCCCAGCACGGACGCGGCCGGAATCTCGAACGTGTAGTCGAGCTCCTGCTCCGTGGCGCCTACGCTGACGGGGACGTCTTCCGGCGCGGCGCCGTCGACGGACACCGTCAGCGCCTGGATGCCTGCTTCCGCGGTAAGGTCGAGCGGAAGCTCGACGGTCGTGCCTCTGCCTCCTTCAACTTCGAGATCTGCTCCATGAATGCCCGGTCCCTCCGGGTCGCTGTTCGTGGTGTCGCATGCTCCGAGTCCGATGGCCAGCGTAAGGGCCAGGGCATATAGGGTCGGGGTTCTGGTGGTCCTGAACATATCGCGTCTGATAGTGATATCGTGTCGGAGGGTGATCGCGGGTCTGAACGTGATCGCGCGTCGGCGGGGCCCGACCGGCCGATCGGACCCTCGTCCTTTATTTAGACTGAATCTAAAGGCTAATTTAGATTAAGTCTAGGTAAATGAGGGGCGGGTTGCAAAGAATCTGCAAAGGATTGGGGATGCGGGGTCGGCCGGACCGGGGGCCGCTTTTTCGCGTTCGAACTTTGAGGATGCCCATCCGGTAGTCCGAAATCGGTCCAATATGTATGCCCATGGTCCAGGCAAAACTGGCAGCGCTTCGAAGCGGTCTCCTCGCCTTGCTGCTGGCCGCATCGCTGTTTACCGGCTGCGATACGGCGGGTGGCGCGGCGGGCGGAGACGTCGTGGGCGGCGTCGATCTCGATGCATTGTTCGCCCCCGCGCAGTCGCCCGAAATCCAGCAGGCCTCCGAGGCCTGGACGGGCCGAGAGGCGCCGGCGCGCGGCGTCGAGCTCGTGCTCGAGGATCACCTCACGCACGTCTTTGCGCCCGACT
>CAZXHQ010000132.1:0-8826 GCA_964640145.1 uncultured Rhodothermales bacterium
ACGAACACGTCCTCGGCCAGCTCGACGCCCTCGGCCGGCTCCAACGGCGTCTGAACCTCGACGGCGCGCACCTTCACCCGCCGCATGGCTTCGTAGGCCAGGATGGAGGCCGCATCGGCGATCTTCTGCCGAAACACCCCGTGGGGCGTCTCGCGGTCGCGCAGGATCGTCAGGTCGCGTCGGAGCAGCGGATGATCGACGACGGTCACGTTCTTCATGCGTCCGATCCTCCCCTCCGCTTCTGCTTCCGCGTCTCCTCCACGATGCGCTGGTGCACTTCGTAGTTCTCCAGCCACGGCTTTCGCTCGAAGTAGCTGTCCGTCTTCTCGCGCACCTGCCTGGAGAGGAGCACGAGGGCGAGCAGGTTCGGGAGAATGACCACGCCCAGGAACACGTCGCCAAGCGTCCACACGGTCGCCAGTGCAAGGGTTGCGCCGATGAAGTGCATCAGGACGAACACCATCTTATAGGGCAGCACCGCCCGTTCCCCGAAGAGGTAGAAGGCGCACCGGTCTCCGTAATAGCTCCAGGCGATCGCGGTCGAGATGGCGAACAGGAGCACGGTCAGGATGACGATGTAGCCGCCCCAGTCTCCCAGCGGCGCAAGACCCTTTTGAAAGCCGAGCTGGGTCAGCGGCGCACCGTTCTCGACGGCGTCGCCGTAGAGCGTCCCGTAGATGGTCCCGTCCTCGCCGACCGCCCGTTGTTCGCCCGGCACGATGCGCCCGGTGAACGGTTCCGTGTGGTCGGCGTCGACATAGAGCTCGTCGACCGCCACGTCGTGCCACGCCATCCGAACCGCTCCCGGGCCCGCGTCGGGGCTGCCGGACTCGACCGGTATCTCGGCGGGCGGACTGACGCCGGCGAAGAGGCCCTGCTCGCCCTGCACTACGTAGCTCACGTCCCCCGACGACAGGTCGAATGCGGTGGGTATCCGGTCGGTCCACGCGTCCGTCATGAGAATGACCAGCGCCGTCATCGTGCAGATAACGATCGTGTCGATGAACGGCTCGAGCAGCGCGACGACGCCCTCGGAAACGGGCTCGTCCGTTTTGGCAGCCGAGTGCGCGATCGGGGCGGATCCCTGGCCGGCTTCGTTCGAGAAAAGGCCCCGCCGCACGCCCCACATCATGGTAACCAGGAAGGCGCCCGTTCCCGTTCCCGCCACGCCGGCGGAGGGGTTGAAGGCTTCCTGGAAGATAAGTGCGAGCGTGCGGGGAAGCTGCTCGATGTTGAGGATGATGATGACGACGGCGCCGAGCACGTAGAGCGCGGCCATGAGCGGAGCGAGCACGCCCGTCACTCGACCGATGCGCCCGATGCCGCCGACGATGACGAGCGCGACGATGGTGGCCGTCACGATGCCCGTAATCCATACGGCGACCCCGAATTCCGCGGAGAGGACGTCGGCCACGGTGTTGGCCTGCACGGCATTTCCCGTCAGGAACGCCGTGATGCCGAGAAGCGCGGCGAAGAGAATGGCGAGCGGCTTCCAGCTCTTTCCGAGCCCGCGCTCGATGTAGTACATCGGGCCGCCCGAGACCGTGCCCTTCCACTTGGGGGCGCCGTCCACGGCGATTACTTCCCGGTAATGCTGAGCCAGCGTTACCTCCGTGTACTTCGTCGCCATTCCCAGAAACGCCGTAACCCACATCCAGAAAAGCGCACCCGGGCCGCCCCAATGGATCGCGATGGCTACGCCGGCGATGTTGCCGATCCCGACGGTGGCGGAGAGGGCCGTCGTCAGGGCCTGAAAGTGAGGCACGTCGCCCGGCTCTTCCGGATCGTCATACTTCCCGGTGGTGACAGCAAATCCGTGCCCGAGACGCCGAAGCTGGATGAACTGGAGCCGTATCGTCAGGAAAATGCCCGTGCCGAGAAGGAAGATCACGACGAACGGGATCGTCTCGCCGCCGATCGAGGGGCCGAAATTCCAGACGGCATGTTCCAGCCAGCCTACGATCTGTTCGAAGAAACGCATATGCGGCGATTAGCGGATGGTGAAACGAGCGCGCCTCCTTTTTGGCATCGGACCGAATATAAACGCTCGGTCACGGCGTGGCAAACCGGCGAGGGGTGAAGGATTCTCCGCGATTCCGACGCCGCTCGAGCAGAAGAACGCTCGATCCGTCTCGCTACAGGGTGGAGGGCTCCACCTCGACGATCTGCCCGTTCAGGAGAGCCAGCGTGCGCGAGGGGAATTTCTTGACCAGGCGATAGTCGTGGGTCGCCATGAGGACGGTCATGCCCTGACGGTGAAGGCTGATGATGAGCTTCATGATCTGGTCGGCGACGGCAGGGTCGAGGTTGCCGGTAGGCTCGTCGGCCAGCAGGATCCACGGCTGGTTGGCGATGGCCCGGGCGATGGAGACGCGCTGCTGTTCGCCGCCCGACAGCTCGTGCGGGAATTGCTTCTGCTTGTGGCTGAGTCCGACCCGCGAGAGCACCTGCACGACTCTCGTCTTGACGTTCGCACCGCTCTTGCCCGTCACCCTGAGCGCAAAGGCCACGTTGTCGAAGACGTTCCGGTCGGGCAGCAGCTGATAGTCCTGAAAGACGACCCCCACGGACCGCCTCAAGTACGGGATCTCTTTGTCGGTAAGCTGATCCGTACGGTAGGTGCCGATGCGGGCCACCCCGCCGTCTGGGGGCACGTCCATGTAGAGCATCCGAAGCAGGGTCGTCTTCCCGCTTCCGGTCGGCCCCACGAGATAGACCATCTCTCCCTGCTTGATGGTCAGATCGAGATGCTGCATGACCGGCCGGCGGCGGCCGTCGGGGAGCGGGTAGGAAAGTGAGATGTCGGAAAGCTGAATCACGATGTCGTATGGGCCGGACGGCGAAGTACCCAGTGCGCTCGTTCGGACGCTTCCGTGGCCGGAGCCGTCGAGAAGCCGTCGTAGCATGCCTCGACACGGAACCCGGCCTGTTCTACCAGCGGACGGATCTCGGCGAGCTCGTAGGCGCGCTGAACGTGCTGTTCCGTGAAACGCCGCTCGCCCACGGTGAGGTGCAGCGTCGTCCGGTGCAGCCGCGATTCCGCGTCGTAACGGCTGCGGCGAACGTACGAAAAATCGTCGACCCGATCGCTGTCTTCGAAAAACGGCTCGTTGTTCACCGAGTTGCTGGGCGTGCTCTGATCCACGATAAACACGCCGCCCGGTCGGAGCGCCCGGTACGTGCACGAGAGAAGCTCCCGGATCGGCTCCCTCTCGAGGAGGTAATTCAATCCGTCATAGAGGAGCAGCACCACGTCTACCGGCGCATCCACCACATAGTCGGTGAAATTCGCGCGCTCGAAGCGGGCCTCGAGGCCGTCCATCTCCGCCTTCCGCCGCGCCACGCGGATCATCATCTCCGATCCGTCAGTGCCCAGATACCGAAACGAGCCCCGCTGCAGGAAAGACAGCGCGAAGGAGCCGGTGCCGCATCCGAGCTCCAGCACGGCGGCGGCATCGCCGGCGTGGCGCTCGAGCAGGCCGTGGACGTACTCCGCCCATAGATCGTAATTGACGTGAGACATCACGACGTCGTAGCCCACCGCCAGGACGGAATACGGCGGAGTGGACTGCGCCTCGGGGAGGTCGGCGGACCGGCTCATGATTCAACCCGCCTTGCGCTTCGCGCTCTTCGAGGCGCGGCGCCGTGCGATGTCGACGGCAAGATAGATCGCGCTGCGCATGCTCCCGGGCGAGGCCTTACCCTCCCCGGCGATGTTGAAGGCCGTCCCATGGTCAGGCGAGGTGCGTATGATCGGCAGGCCGGCCGTATAGTTGACGCCGCTCTCGAAGGCGAGCGTCTTGAAGGGAACGAGCCCCTGATCGTGATACATGGCAAGAACGGCGTCGTAGAGGCGGTAGCCGCCGATCGCGAAAAAACCGTCGGCGGGGAATGGACCGAACACGAGCGATCCTTCCTCACAGGCCTCGTTGATGGCCGGAACGATCGATTCGAACTCCTCGCGGCCGAGGACGCCGCCCTCCCCCGCGTGCGGATTGAGACCGAGCACGGCGATCTTGGGACGCTGAATGCCGAAATCAGCGACGAGACTGGCGTGGATAACCCGTATTTTTTCCAGGATGGCCTCCCGCGTGACGCCCTTCGGCACGTCCCAGATCGGGATATGGGCCGTCACGAGCCCCACGCGAAGATTATCCGAGATCATCATCATCGTGAAGTCTTCGCAACCGGTGCGCTTGGCGATGAACTCGGTGTGGCCGGGGTCCCCGAAGCCCGCCTTCGAGATCGCCTCTTTGTTGATGGGCGCCGTGACCATGCCGTCCACCTGCCGTTCCAGGCACAGATCCACGGCCCGCTCTACCGATTTCATGGCTACGCGTCCGGCCTCGGCCGAGACCTGACCGAAGGCGACGCTGACCTTCTCGCCGTTCGCCACGTCGAGAATGACGACCTCGCCCGGCCTGATCTCAGGCGGGATCGATCGCACCACCTGCACCTTCAGATCGCCGTGGCCGAGACGGGAGGCGTGTGTGTTGAGCACGTGAGCCGAGCCGACGATGATCGGTTGAACGAAGCGCGACAGGCGCGTATCCATCAAACTTTTCAGTACCACCTCGGGGCCGACGCCGTTCGGGTCGCCGAGCGTGACGGCTATGCGGGGCCTCTTGTAACGGTCATCGGATGCTGCGGATCTACGTGCCGATTTTGAATGGTCGGACATGTGTATGTACGGGTAGTCATCTATCTGTATGTTGATGGATGACAGCGCCCTTCGCGGCCCGGCGAGCTGCCCGGCAGCGGCGGAACGTGAACGCAGGCGCGCGGTCACTCCTCAAACGTGAAGTTTGTGTGTACGTTTCCGATCCGGCGCTAGGAGCCGTTGGATGGGCCGCGTTCCTCCTGAAGCTCGAGGGCGTCCAGCGAGGAAGCCGCCCAGAGCACGAACTGGCGGCCGTTCGGATACGTCCACACCTGCTGGATGCCCCCTGAGGACGGAAACGAATTCGAGATGTCGTCGGGCGGACCGTGGACGATGTAGATGCGCGCGGCGTCCGTTCGAAGGCCGTCCGGCAGAGGAGTCTTGCCCGTCCGATATCGAGCGGCAGCCACGTCGACCCGCCGGTAGTACTCGGCCATGAGCTCGTTGAACGGCGTGCCCGGCGAGGGGTCGCGCTCGTCCCAGTAGGCCTGAAACCGCGCGATCCGGTCCGCCCTCGAGCCCCGGAGCATCTCTCTGATTCGATCCCGACTCTCGATAAACTCGAGATTGCGAATGGCTACCACGTGATCGTGCAGAGACAGGGGCATGCCGCGCCAGTACGTTTCGAAGACGGTCCGGGCCGCATGGCGGCTCCCCTCCTCACGCGTGAGCTCGACCTCGAGGCGGTACACGCCGTTATCGAGCGATCCCGTCTTCAAATCCACCAGGACAAACCGTCCGGCGCCGCCGGGCCTCGCGCACAGGCAGTCCTCGTCGAGCGCGCCGATGGTGAAGGCGTCCTCCACGGCGATGGAGCCCTCCTCGAGCAGCTCGTCCGGCCCGTCCGCCTCGACCTCGTCGAAACCGGCGCGGCGGCGGTCTCCGTCCCCGTAGGTTCGATGCAGCCGGTACGCCAGGCGGTCATTCGGCTGGATCGAGGCGAGGGGGACCACGGCCGGTACGTCGTCGCCATAGAATACCCCGCCGCCTGCGTTGGCCGGCTCGAGCTGCACGACGCCCTCGGAGGCGGCACGCACGTGGCCGAAGAACGGCCGGCCGACGACGTCCCTGCTGAACTCCGGCACGACAAACGACCTCCGCCGGCTCGTAGCGCCCGCGCGCGTCGCCTCGCCGCCCAAGGAGACCTCGTATTCGTACCGGCCCGGCGGCACACGGAAGAGGATGCGTCCTTCCACGTCGCTCATCTCATCCTGCGTGGCCTCGAACGAAGCAGCACGGTGCGTGTCCCGCCATATGCTCTCGCCGAGCATGCGGCCGTCGCGGTACCAGCGAACCGCCACCTCCGGCTCGGCCTGAAACTGGTCGTCCTGCCGAACGAACACGAGGAGATGGTTGGGGATGCGGAACGCAACCAGGACCTGGGCCGATTCCGAACCGGGCAGGACGATCGACTCGTGAAGGATGCCGGGCCCCTCGACCTGCCGCGCAAGGCGCACGTAGCGGTCCTGGGCCGCCGCGTCTACGAAGAACAGCGCGATCAGCGCGGCCATCCACCATCGATGCGTGCTCCCTGACGGTACCTCCACTGCGCTCTACTGGTTCTGTGACGGACGCTTCCGCGGATCGGACAGGTCACGCAGAAAATCGACGAGAAGCCGCACGCCGAAGCCGGTTCCGCCCTTCGCCCGGTACGGTTTCGCTTCACTCAGAAACGACGGTCCCGCAATGTCTACGTGAACCCATGGGTATTCGGTGAAATGCTCCAGAAACTTGGCCGCCGTGATGGACCCGGCTTCGCGGCCTCCCACGTTCTTGATGTCCGCCACGTCGCTCTCGAGCTGCTTTCCATAATGCTCGAGCATGGGCAGCCGGTGGACGAGGTCGCCGCTGCGCCGACCGGCGGCCTCGATGGCGTTCAGCCGATCGTCGGCGCCGGGACGGTCGTTCGTCATGACGGCGGCGACTTCCGAGCCGAGCGCGACGACCTGGGCCCCGGTGAGCGTGGCCAGCTCGACGACCAGCGTCGGTTTGTAGGTCTTCGCATACGACAACGCGTCGGCGAGGATCATGCGCCCCTCGGCGTCCGTGTTCAGCACCTCGACCGTCTTGCCGGAATGCATGCGCACGACGTCGCCTGGGACGTACGCGTTCTCGCCCGGACGGTTGTCGGTGGCGGGGATGAGGCCGACGACGTAGAGCGGCAGATCCAATCGAGCGATGGCCTCCATCGCCCCGACGACGGCGGCGGCGCCGGCCATGTCGGCCTTCATGCTGTCCATCGAGTTCTTCGTGGGCTTCAGAGAAAGTCCCCCCGTGTCGAACATGACGCCCTTACCGACGAGCACGATCGGCCATTCGTTACCGGCGTTGTCGGGCTTCCATTCCATGATCGTGAAGGTGGGGGGCTCCAAACTGCCCCGATTGACGGCCAGCAGCCCGCCCATGCCTTCTTCCTCGATCAGCGCCTTGTCCCAGACCGACGTCGAAAAACCGTGCTTCTTCCCCAGTTTTTCGATCATGCGCGAGAAGGCCGTGGCCGTCTTCTCGTCGGGGGACGTATTGACGAGGTCGCGCGCGGTCATGACCGCCTCGGCGACGACCCGTCCCCGCTCGACGCCCCGCCGGCTCCCCTTCTCCTGATCGACGGCGTGGACGACCAGGCGATCGGGGCCGCCGTAGCCGGCATCGTCCGTCTTGTATTTCGTGAACCGGTAGGATCCCAGGATGAACCCCTCCACCAGCGCCTGTCCAACCGTCTCCGGGTCGAGCTCCGTCGCCGGCTGCACGATGCCGACCGTCGTCGCCTTGCACTTCCTGGTCAGCTCCGCGCCCGAGGCCGTGACGCGCCGCAGCCCCTCCGCATCGACCTTTCCGGATGAGCCGGCGCCGACGAGCCCGATCCGCTTCGCCTTCGCCGAGCTCGGATAGAGCATCACCGCATCGTCGGTGGATCCGCTGAAGTCGTCGGCCGCCCGCAGGACGGATTCGTCCAGCTCGGCAGCCAGCGTCTTCAGACGGTCACCCGCTCCTTCCTCGAACACGGGAATGACCAGGAGGTCGACGTCCAACTCGAGAAGAGGAACCGTCGTGATAGAAACTTTCATACGGCGTCCGGTCGCGATGCTACGGGTTCTGTGATTTCATTTCCAGAAGGGATGCCAGGTATTCGTCGTCTTCGTCCGTGAGCTCCACCGTCCCTTCCTCCTGATCCTCCAGCCCGAGGAAGCGCGGAGCGGCCGCCATCACCTTGTCGATCGCATCTTCGAGGGGCTCGGTCAGGTACGCGCCGGAGGCGTTCTTGTGGCCGCCGCCGCCGAAGGCCCGCGCCCAATCGTTGACGTGAGCGTCGCCCTTCGAGCGGAAGCTCATCTTCGTCCCGCCCTCCGTCTCGAAGAAGAGCAGGGCGGCCTTCACGCCGTCGATCGAGAGCGCGTAGTTGACGAAGCCTTCCGTATCCTCGCTGCCGGCACCGGTCTCCTTCAGCATCCGCGGCGTAATGGCCATGTAGGCGACCTGGCCGTCGTAGAGGAGGGTGATCGTCTCGAGGACGCGGCCGAGCAGCCGCAGGCTCTCGGTGGAACGCGTATCGTAGACGGCGATGTGGATGGGAGCCGGCGTTATCGAGCCGCGCTCGAGAATATCGGCCGTGATGCGGTGCAGGGCCGGCGTGACGCTGCTGTAGCGGAACGATCCGGTATCCGTCATGATGGCGGCGTATAGGGCCGTCGCGATCTCCGTGTCGATCAGGTCGGCGTCGTGGGCGGCGATGATCTCATAGACGAGCTCGCCCGTCGAGGACGCCGTCTGCCGCGCGTACCTGGCGTCGAACCATTCCTCGGGATGCGTGTGGTGATCGACGAGGACCTTCATCCCACGGGCGTTCTGCACCGGCCCGTTGAGCTTCCCGAGGCGGTCGCGCGAGTTCGTGTCCAGAATAAAGAGGACGTCGGCATCGTCGACCTGTTTGCGATGCTCGATGGAGCCGTCGAAGACGCGAACGCGGTCCACGCCCGGCAGCCAGTCCATGTTCATCGGCGGCGGGTCGCTGTTAAGTATGGAGACGTCCTTGCCCAGCTTCTCCAGGAACAGCCCGAAGGCTACCTCGGAACCCACCGCGTCCCCATCCGGACGCGTATGCGTCGTAATGAAAAAGCGGTCGTACTTGTCGATGCAGGCGCGTATCTCGTCTATCATACCGGGAGGCT
>CAZXHQ010000133.1:0-8773 GCA_964640145.1 uncultured Rhodothermales bacterium
TACATGAGGCGAAGGGAAAGGACGGGCCGCCGGCCGGGAAGCGACCGGTCCAGATTGGCGTAGCGCCTTTCGGCCGGCTCGAGGCTCCAATCGTAGACGTTATGGCGATCGAGCACGTTGATCACGGCGGCGTGGATGCGGAGCGTGACCGGCTTCCACTGCACGTCGTAGGTCAGCCCGACATCGACGTCGAAATATGCCGGGAGCGTGGCCTCCCCGGGCTCGTCCAGATCAAACGGCGGAAAGGACCGCGGCGCGGCGAGGAGGGCGAGATAGTCGTAGTAGGCACGCCGAAGGGCCCACGATTGTCCCCACGCCGCTTCCGTCTCCGCGTGCAGCGCCAGGGACGAGGTCAGCGAGAGCTCGGTGCTTCCAGAAAGGCGATGGGGCTGGTTCCACGGGACCGGCTGCCGGGCACCTCCGAAGCGGTGGGGGTAGGTCCGTTCGGCGAGGCTGTATCCGTACTGGACCGACGCGGCACGTCGCGCGCCCGCGAAGGCGAGGCGAAGCGAGCCGCCCAGCGAGCGGCCGCCGGCCGGGCTGATGAAATCCGACTGACGCAGCCGCACCGGATCGGGCCGCGGGCGAACGGATGGATGGTTCTCGATCAGCGAGACATAGTCCAGCGTCAGCAGGCGAGGATGCCATTTATAATAGGTTTCGATGCTCACCGTCCACTTCTCATCCGGCATGAAGAGGCCTTCGGCGGCGGCGTGGTAGGCCTGCGGCGGCGCCAGGGAGCGGTCCGACGGCAGCCAGAAGCGGATGAAGGGGACGACGGAGGTCGAGCCGGAGCTGGTGAGGGCGAAGGAAGGAATGAACTGGCGGTAGAGGCCGCCTGCCAGCCGCAGCGCGTAGGGCCCGAGCGGGCTCGAGGCCCGGTCATATCGCACCGCCAGGCGAGGTTCGGCATAGAGGGTCTGCCTGCTGGGGAGATAGGTCAGTCGCAGCCCGGGTTCGAGCGTGGTCTGCATCCCGAGGGAAAGACGCCCTTCACCGTATCCGGCGACCTCCCAGGCATCGGCTGCGTGGGTGAACGGAGCGATGAAGTGATTTCCGAGCTCGAACCAGCTCTCGACGCGCGTGGCTTCCAGCGAAAGTTCGACGTGCCGGTTCGGCGTGATGCTGCGACTCAGGCTCGCGCGCGCGGTGAGCTCCCGAATGCGGTTGACCTCGTTCGAGGATGCGGCGCTTTCCAGCGCCGGCCGCAGCTCCGTCACGAACGGCTCGACGTCTTCCGTGCCGGCCGGCACGTCGTCGTAGAGCGAGAGGTAGCGGTAGCTCGACGAATGACCGCTGCCGAGAACCTGCAGCGTCACGGCAGACCGCGCGCCGGAGAGCCACGTATGACGGACCTGCCCTGCCCAGTTGGTCCAGTCGTAGTCGTCGCGCGTCAGAACGAGACGGTCCTCCTCGGCGGCGGCGGGTGCGTTCACGGCAGCCAGCTCGGTGCCGATGCGATTCGTCGCACGGTAGGCCGAGGCGTGCAACCGAGAGAACGGGCCGAGGTCCGCGCTTCCGGCGGCATGTAGGTCGGTGAAGGCCAGATCGGGGAGGTGGCGCCGCGACGTAAGCGAGGTCGCGGACACCGGCTGGCGGATCCAGATGCCGGCAAGGATGGGGTCGACGGCGTTCCAGCGATCCAGCAGCGATTCGAGGCCGGGATCGCGATAGACGTCCCAGACGCTGCTGCGCAGCGAGACCATGCCGTCTGCGTTCCGCCCGTCCGGCAGCGGGATGCGCGCCTGCGCTTTCCCGGAGATGCTGACGGGGTCGACGTGGAGAGAGGCGGTACGGTTCTGCGTCGGGGAGACGTCGTGCTCTACCTCTACGACCCCTGAGAGGTGGCTTCCGCGGGAGGCCCCGAAACCGGCTTTCCGCACCGTGATGCGGTGGATGGCGAGCGGGCTGAAGGCGCCCAGGTGGCGGCCCAGCGTCACAGGATCGCGGACCGGCGCTCCGTCGATGAGCGTCAGGTGCTCGCCCGCGTCTCCTCCCTGAATATGCAGGTCGGCGAGCGGATGGCGCGTCGACACGCCGGCGATGCGCCGCGCCGAGCGGGCGACGTCCGGTGTGCCGGCCGCGCCGACGTCCGTGCTGCGGCGGCTGTCGGCCTCGCCGCCGCCGAGACCTCTCGAGGGAAGCCGCTGCGTCAAGCCGTCGATCACGATGGGCTCCATGGCGAGCGTCGTCGGCCTCAGCTCGATTTCGATGATGCTTTGGCTGCCCGGCTCGACGACGAGGCTGTCGACGGTCGTTTCGTATCCCACGTAGGTAACGAGAATCCGGTGTCTTCCGCTGATGACCGAGGCGATGTGGAAGAGGCCGGCGTCGTTGGTCGTGGTGCCGGCGGACGCGTCGGCGAGGAGGACGTTTGCGTGCGGCAACGGCTCCCCCGTCCCGCCGTCGACGATGCGTCCGGCCACGTCGCCGAACAGCGGGTGCTCGTTAAGGGACTCGATCAGGACGTACGTGCCGGTCGAGGCCCGCACGTAATCCAGTCCGGAGGCCGACAGGAGGCAGCCCAGCAGCGCTTCGGCGGCCATGTTGCGCCCGTCGCAGTAGACCACGCGATCGGCCACCAGGTCCGAGGAGTAGATGAGGTCTATCTCCGTGATGCGTGCCAGCTCTTCGAGCGCTTCCTGCAGGCGTGCCCCTCGTACGACCAGCGTGTAGCGCTCCTCTCCATCCTGCGCGAGCGCGTCGCCGCTGTGGAGGGGGGTGCTGAGAACGGCGAGCGTCAGACCAGCAATAAGGACGTTGCGCGCGCGCATGGCGACCGGTCGAGAGGTCCGTGATTATTCGGGCGGATGGGGAGCGGCCGGATCCTCCGACGAGTCGTCCGGGACGGCCGTGCGTTCAGAGAGGGCGAACCCGCGGCTCGTGCGGCGGAACGAACAGGCCTGTATGAGACAGACGTCTCGCAGGATCTGCTCCGGCTCGGCGCCTCTGAGGTAGAAGAGGCTCATCGGATCCGTCAGGTCCACACCGTCTCGGGGCGCGATCTCGACGGCATAGCGGCGTTCCACCTCGTCGAGCACGGCGCGCAGCGGTTCGTCGACCACGGCGAAGCCGGTATGCCGCCACGCGAGGACGTGAGCGAGCGAGGGCATTTCGCCCTGCGGAGCGCGCACCACGTCGCCCATCGGCGCGACACGCGCCGCGTCACCGGAATCCGCCAGCGTCACCGTGCGGTCGGCGGCGCCTCGCGCAGAGAGACGCACGCGGCCGGTAGCCAGCGTGACCACCGTTCCTGCTCCGCCGTCGCGCGCCCGCACGTTGAATTCCGTCCCGAGCACTTCGACGGCGGCGTCGTGCGTCTCGACGATGAAGGGCCTGGACGAAGGCACGACGCGGAAGTAGGCCTCTCCCTCGAGGCGGACGCGGCGGTCCCGGAAGATCGCCGCGGGCCAGCGCGCGAAGAGCCGTTCGTAGCGCACGGTCGTCTCGCTGTTCATCTCCACCACCGAACCGTCCGGCAGACGGACGGCCTGCTGCTCGCCCGCCGACGTGCTCACGGCCGCCGGCCTCGCCATCCACCAGAAAGAAACAAGGACCACCACGGCTGCGGCCATGGCGAGCAGGGCTCGGCGACGGGCCGGAGCCCTCGTCGCAGTGCGTGTTCGTACCCTGCTCGGGACGATCGCCGCTAGCATCTCCGTCCACGCCTGGTCCAGCGACGGGCGGATCCGGCGCCCGTCCCGTGCCTGGCCGAGGAGATGCCAGACCTGCTCGATCTGCCTCCGTTGTTCCGGCGGCTGATCCTGGAGCAAGCTCCGGATCTCCTTCGGCATCGTCGATTTGTGGATTCCACTCATGATTGCAGCAGTGCGGGTTCGAACGCCTGAATCCGTTCCTGCAGGTGTCCGAGCGCACGCATGATATGATTATTTACGGTGCGCGGTGAGATGTCCATCACCGAGGCAATCTCGCGGTGACTCAGATCGTGGAAGCGGCTCAGCACCAGCGCTTCTCGCTGGCGCTCCGGCAGCTCACCAATCCATTGCTGGATTTTCATGGACAGCACGCCCGCGTCGACGCCGCCCTCGCTGAGCGCTCCGTTGGACATCTGTCCGTTGCGCTCTGCTTTGATCAGCTCGTGCTTCCGCGTGTGCGTCCGCGTGTCGCGCACGTGTCGGTACGATGCGTTTCGGGCCATGCGGTAGAGCAGGGCTTTGAGGGAGAGGGCGGGGTCGAGTGTCTCTCGTCTCTCCCAGAGGGCCATGAATACGTCCTGGACGAGGTCGTGGGCCACCGCCTCGCGTTTCACGACGGAGCGTAAATAGCGCACGAGGTCGTCTCGAAAAAGCCGAAAGACTCTTTCGAAGGCGACGCGATCCGACGCGGCGAGCCGCCGGCAGAGCTCTTCCAGCTCCTCCGTCATGTCGTCTCGAACGTGCAATGGAGCTCTCCGCGAGGCGGGGCGCCTCCGCGCAGCATAGCTACTGTCTACCCGGGTTCGACCATAGAGTCCGCAAGCCGCGGCAAATGACTACCGGCCGCTTCGTATATTTGCGGCTTGCGTCGGACACCGGCCTCCAGGCCTGCGTCCGACAGCGGCCTCTATCTGAGTGTTGCCACGGTAAGATAGCGTACGCATGGGCGCCACGACAGCCGATCGAGTGCCTTCGGTGCGTCGGAGGAGGACGCACCCCTGCGAACGGGCGCCGCGGTTGCGTATCTTGTTGGTAGAGCCGGCCATCCGGAACGGTCGGTACGTTCAGTAAAAGCTTCTACGGATCAACCGGTACGAACCGTGAAATCTCCGCTATGCGGCCTCATTTTGGTGCTTCTAATGACTTCGTGCGCCTCGCCTCCGCTCGATCCGTCTTCGGAGCGCACGCGCGTGCTGCTCGACACGGACGCCAATAACGAGCTCGACGACCAGCACGCGATCGCGTATCTACTGTTCAACGGAGACGTGTTCGACGTCGAAGGCATTACCGTAAACAGCACGCGCAGCGGCGGCGACGTGGACCTGCAGGCCGCGGAAGCCGAGCGCGTCGTGCGGCTGGCGGGTCTCGACATGAAGGTCTACAAGGGCGCCAACGGTTCGTTCGAAGAGATCCGCGGTCACCTCGACGAGCCGGACTTCGACGGGGCGGAGGCGGTCGACTTCATCGTCGAGCGGGCCCGTTCGGACGATCCCCGCGAGCTCGTCCTTCTGCCGGTCGGCAAGCTCACAAATATCGCGCTGGCGCTCGAGAAGGATCCGTCGATCGCCTCGAGGGTGCGTATCGTATGGCTCGGGTCCAATTATCCGGCGCCGGGTGAATACAATCAGGACAACGACGAGGGCGCGTTGCGCTACCTGCTCGAGGCGGACGTGCCGTTCGAGATCGCCCTGGTTCGCTACGGCGAGCCCTCCGGGACAGACGCCGTCCGGGCGACGGCCGAGGAAATTCGCACGAAGATGCCCGGGAAGGGGCCCCGCATCGAGCAGCCGGTCACCGGCCGCCACGGAGGGACGTTCACTACGTTCGGGGATTACTCCGTCAATCTGTTCGAGCACATCGACCTGCACGGCGATCCCCCCTCCCGGGCGCTGTTCGACATGGCGGCCGTGGCGATCGTAAAGAATCCGTCGTGGGCGACGCCGGTGGAGATTCCGGCGCCCGAGCTGGTGGACGGCCAGTGGGTGGACCGGCCTGACAACCCGCGGCAGATCAGGCTGTGGGAAAACTTCGATCGGGAGGCGATCATGGAGGATTTTTACGAGACGATGGAGGCGTACGAAATCGCACGCTGAGCGCGTGCATCGACGCATGCCCCCGGTGCGCCCGCCGCCCGTGACGGCGACGCCCCGGCGTCGAACATAAATGCGGCTTCCTCTGTATATTGTGGCGCTCTGGTGCCGGTGCGTCTCCTCCCTCTCTGTGCCGGCCCGGCCACCCATAAAGCTCGATTAGATGACATTTATCCATCCGTTACATGACGTCAGCGTCCTACCTAAGCTCCGGCCGTAGCCATCCTGATTTCGACACGTTCCTGGAGGATTATCGGGCGCGGCTTCATCACGCGTTCCACGTCCGCTCCGACGTCGACGAGCTGTCGCTGAAGCGCGGCGTGCCGCCGCACATCCTTCGTGAGATCCGCTCGTCAGACCCCTTCAAGGTATACATCCCTGAGGAGTACGGCGGACGCGGCGGCCGCATCCACGAGGGCCTGGCCGTGCTGGCCGCCTCCTCGTATGAATCCCTTGCGCTCTCGCTGACCTTCGGCATCAACTGGGCATTGTTCCTGCAGCCGCTCGCCAAGTACGGTCAAGATGCCGTCAAGGGCCCCATCTTCAAGAAGTTTCTCGAGGAAAAGCATATGGGCGGGCTCATGATCACCGAGCCCGACTACGGGTCGGATGCGCTCGGCATGCAGACGGGCTACGTGGAGCACGAGGATTACTACCACATTAGAGGAGTCAAGCACTGGGGCGGCCTGACCGGGCAGGCCGACTACTGGATGTTGACGGCCCGGGAGCGGCACGGAGACAGCCTGCGCCGGGACATCGACTTTTTCATCTGCGACGTGAACAGCCCGGGTCAGCACATCGAGGTCGAGGAGATCTTCGAAAATCTAGGGCTCTATATGATACCCTACGGCCGCAATCGGATCGATGTGAAGGTGCCCAGGACGCACCGCCTCGTGCCGAAGCGAACGGGCGTTATGATGATGCTCGACCTGCTGCATCGCAGCCGCATGCAATTTCCGGGGATGGGGATGGGTTTTCTGCAGCGCCTGCTCGACGAGGCGCTCGAGCACTGCAAGCAGCGCTTCGTAGGCGGCGCGAGCCTCTTCTCCTACGACCAGGTGCAGCAGCGACTCTCCCGAATTCAAGCCGCTTTCACGGTCTGTTCGGCCATGTGTGCGTTCAGCAGCCGGCACGCCGACGTCGACAACGACCTGATGCGGCACGGATTTGAGGCCAACTCCATTAAGACGGTGGTCACCGATCTTATGCAGGATGCTTCGCAATCGCTCCTTCAGCTCGTCGGCGCGAAAGGCTACCGGCTGGATCACATCGCGGGCCGGGCCACGGTGGACAGCCGGCCCTTCCAGATTTTCGAAGGCTCGAACGACATTCTCTACCAGCAGATTAGCGAGGCGGTCCTCAAGCAGATGCGCAAAATGAAAGAGACGAATCTGCTCGCTCATCTCTCGGAGAACGATCTGACGGCGCGCGCGGCCGATTACTTCGACGATCTCCTCAGCTTCGAGATCGATT
Source organism: uncultured Rhodothermales bacterium (assembly GCA_964640145.1). GTDB lineage: Bacteria > Bacteroidota > Rhodothermia > Rhodothermales > VXPQ01 > CAZXHQ01. The sequence goes on from CAZXHQ010000133.1 coordinate 7,220, forward strand.
TTTCATTGCCGCAGCGGAAGCTCGTGGATCTGGGCCGAGCCCTCGGACGGATCGTCTCGATGCAGCTCGTCCTCGATCTGGGTGACCGCGGGTTCCGAAAGGAGCTCATCGACGGTGCCGTGGCCGTGATGAAGCAGGACGTTGCGGGGCTTCTCAGCACGTACAAATACGCGCACGAAACGGGTGCGGTCGAAGACTACGGCAGGGAGAGCTCGTGGCTGGAGTTCGTCACGTCTCCGGCGATGTCCTCGGAGGGATGAGGCGCGGCCTTCAATCGGCGGGCTGTGACGAGGCGGCTACCGTGCTCAGGACGGAGAGCCAGCGCTTGACCTGCGTGAAGATGAGGAAGCGCTCGGTCACGCGGCGCTGGCCGTTGCGTCCCCACTCGTCGCATACGTCGGGCCGGGCCAGCATCGATTCCATTGCATCGGCGAGTTCCTCTGCGTTCTCGGGGTCGTTCACCAGGCTGCCGTCGAATCCGTTTCGCACCTGGTTTCGGATGCCTACGGCCTGTGTGCCGAGGATGGGTCGCTGTTTCCACATGCCCTCGGTCACCGTAAGGCCGAAGCCTTCCTGCAGAGAATTCTGGGCCACGATGGAGGAGGATCGCTGCAGGGCGTTCACCATGAGGGCATTGCGCTCGCGCGACGACATCGGAAGCATTAACAGAACGACGTCGTCCTGAACCTCCGCCGGCAGGTCCCTCCACCTCTCCGAGAGCTCCGTGAAGACGTCGAGGCCTTCCGGGTCGTCCTGGACGGCGGAAGGGTCCGGTCCGGCCAGCACGAGGCGAGAGAGCTCGATCGCTCGGGCGCGTACGGCCGGAAGGTCCGTTCGGGTGCCGGCGAGCAGCTTCATGCGGAGGAAGCCGTCGAGGAGCGGCTGCCAGCCTTTAAGGCGGTCCCACCGAGAAATCTGCGTCACGATGGGACGGTGTATCAGTCCGATCGACGCCGGCAGGTCCGCGGGCGCGAACGAGCCGTCGGGCTGGATGCGCATGGCCGGTTCGTCATAGGACGGGGTCAGCGCCGGCTTGAACTGGCCGTCCATCCGTGCGCTGCTCAGCACGGCGGCCACTTGCCGGATGGAGAGGTCACGGTTTTTTTCCGTGAGCGGATCGATAGCCGGCTGTATGACGGCCGACCGGTCTCCGAGAAAGGGCGGAACGTACTCGGTGAAGCTGAAGACGACGCGCCGGTAGCCGTTCGTCCACGGCTTCAGGAAGTTCCAGGCGGCCCGTGTGCTGCCGTTCTCCTTGTCGAGTCCGACGTGGCAGCGCCAGACTGCATCCACACCCAGTTCGCGGGCCAGAATCGAGCCGGCTCCCAGCGGCTGCGGGTCGTGGATGACCAGAAGATCGTCGGGCTGCACCCACTGGGCCAGCGCGTCGGCGCTCTTGCGGCTGGCTGCCTGGTAGACGACGCGGTCTTCCCTGCTCAGCGGTCGCCCACGACGGCCGTGGAGCATGTTGTGAATCCGCTTCGTAACGTCGAAGAAGCGTTCGTCGTCGCCTCCGACGACGGCCCACTCCGTCTCCACCCCGAGGTCGCGCAG
>CAZXHQ010000134.1:0-8770 GCA_964640145.1 uncultured Rhodothermales bacterium
CCGTACCGGAGACCGTCGCGGCGCTGCCGAGCATTTCGGAAGGTCTGCCCGAGGGGGCGCGAATCTACGGAGGAAGGTTATGGAAAAGCCAGGGGTGCTGGACGCCGCCTCGCTTGCCCGAGATGCGTCCGCGTCGGTCGCCTGTGATCTCGGAAGATCGATCCGGCCGTAACTTCCGGACGCGCGATCCCGTATTGCCGTTGAACGCGTCGTCTAGGGACCCCGACGACGAGGCGCCGGCTGATCTCGCGCATGGCTGTAAGGTGCTAAAATTTTCGCATGCGGCCGCGGCGTTGCCGGCATCAGGGACCTCGTATCAGAACCTCCCCGGCATCTCGCTCCATGACTGCACGGCACGTCCTCCTCGCGATGGTTCTCCTCACCGCCGCGTCAAATGCACGAGGGCAATCACACGAATCCTTCGACCGCCGGACGTCCGAGCCCCTTCAAACGGTAACGGCCGCTCTGCGTCCGGCACCGATTCATATCGACGGCTTGCTCGACGAGCCGGCATGGGTCGCCGCCGACGGCACGGATGCCTTTACGCAGAGCGATCCCATTGAAGGCGCGGCGCCGACGGAGCGCACCGAGGTCAGCGTACTGTACGATGAGGAGGCTGTCTACGTCGCGGCGCGGATGTACGACAGCGCCCCGGATTCCATTGTCGCCCGGCTCGGGCGACGCGATGCCGAGCTCGAATCGGACCGGTTTGTCGTGTTTTTGGATCCATACCTCGATCGCCGCAGCGGATATTATTTCGGCCTCAATGCCGCCGGGACGCTCTACGACGGCGTGCTGTTGAACGACGATTGGGATGAGTCGGACTGGGACGGCGTGTGGCAGGGCGCCGTGTCGCGTTTTTCGGGCGGCTGGACGGCTGAGATGCGGATCCCTTATTCTCAGCTTCGCTTCTATCAGCAGGACCGATACGTATGGGGCGTCAATTTCCTGCGGGAGATATCTCGCAAGCAGGAACGCGACCTGCTCGTCTACTCGCCGCGCGACGAGAGTGGTTTCGTGAGCCGGTTCTGGCACCTCGTAGGCATCCGAGACGTTCGGCCGAAACGGCAGCTGGAGATCATTCCATACGTCACGACCCGGGCGGCCTTCGACCAGACGATCGAGTCAGGCAACCCGTTCAACGACGGATCCGTCTACGGAATGGACGCGGGTGTGGACCTGCGCGTCAGTCTTAGCTCGAACCTTACCATGAACGCCACGGTCAATCCGGACTTTGGCCAGGTGGAGGTAGATCCCGCCGTGATCAATCTCAGCGCTTTCGAGACGTTTTTTTCCGAGAAGCGTCCGTTCTTCATCGAGGGATCCAGCCAGTTCGACAGCTTCGGCTACGGCGGATCCAGCAACAACTGGGGCTTCAACTGGGGGAATCCTCGCTTCTTCTACAGTCGACGGGTGGGGCGGCCGCCCGCAGGTCGTCTGCCGGCCCATGAATACGCCGATCTTCCCGACGCCACGCGCATCCTCGGGGCCGCGAAGGTGACCGGAAGGATCGCGGGGAACTGGAACGTCGGCACGCTACATGCGCTTACCGCTCGCGAGCGCGCCGACGTGAGCTTCGGCGCCCGAAGCTTCGACGCGGTGGTGGAGCCTCCGACCTACTTCGGCGTCTACCGGGCCCAGAAGGAGATCGACGAAGGCCGCCGAGGGGTCGGCGTACTCGCTACCATGAACAACCGCTTCTTCACCGGAGACGGGCTGGAGGACGAGATGAATCGACGCTCCGTCGCGCTCGGACTCGACGGATGGACGTTTCTCGATCCGACGAGAACCTGGGTGGTCAATGGGTGGACAGGCACTTCCTACGTGCGCGCGGCGCCGCAGCGGATGCTCGACCTGCAGCAGAGCTCGCTCCACTATTTTCAACGACCCGACGCGGATCACGTCGAGATCGACAGCAGCGCCGCAGCGATGAGCGGATGGTCCGGGCGAGTGTCGATCAATAAGCAGCGCGGCCGCGTCATTTTTAATTCGGCCCTGGGCGTCATCTCGCCCTCGTTCGACGTGAACGACGTCGGATTTCAGTTCCGATCGGACGTCATCAACGGCCACCTGGGTGCGGGCTATCGCTGGCCCGATCCGGGCCGGTTCACGCGGAGCGCCGCGCTGATAGCCGCCGTCTTCCGGAGCCGGGATTTCGGCGGCAACACCACGTGGACCGGCGCGTGGGGCCTGGCCGAGGTGGAGCTGTTCAACTATTACCGCTTCGAAGCTCGCGTGGCCGCAAATCCCGAAACGATAAATTCCGGTCGCACCCGCGGGGGCCCGCTCACGATCAATCCGCCGGGGCTAGAGGGCGGTCTCTCGGTGTCCTCCGACATGCGGAAGAGCCTCGTCGCGCGAGCCGGCGTGAATACGTACCAGTCCGGTTGGAACCGCAACGTGAATCTCGATCTCGACGTCGAGTGGAAGCCGGCTGCGAACATCTCGCTGGCCGTACATCCGTCTGCCACATGGAACTACGCGCACTCACAATGGGTGGACGTTTTCGACGATCCGCATGCGGCCGAGACGTTCGGCCGCCGCTACGTGTTCGCCGAGCTGGATCAGCTTACCCTGTCCTCCAGCCTGCGGATCAACTGGACCTTCACGCCGACGTTTAGCTTTCAGCTGTACGCGCAGCCGCTCGTTTCCGCCGGCGACTTCGAAAACTTCAAGGAGCTGGCACGACCCAGGTCGTACGATTTCCTCCGATACGGCGAGAACGGATCCACCTTCGATCCCGAGACGCAGATGGCCGACCCTGACGGTCCGGCCGGACCGTCGCAGCCGATCGAGATTCCGAGGATGGACTTCAACATCGCCTCTCTACGCGGCACGGCCGTAATCCGATGGGAATATCAGCCCGGATCGACGCTCTATCTGGTATGGACGCAACGACGATCCGACGCGGCGGAGGATCCTCGGTTTGCTTTTGCGCCTTCGTTCGACCAGCTTCGGACGGCGCCGATGGAGAACGTCTTCGTCATCAAGCTGACGTACTGGTTCAATCCGTGAGCCGCCGCCTCCGTAACGAGAATCGTGGCGGTCGTACCGGTCCGCCGATTCCCAGGCACGGCAATGCGAATTGACCTGCTCAGGAAGGGGCCGAAATCGTAAGGCGATATCCTTCCTCCTTCATCCGCTCGGCCATGTCGAGCAGCGACGTGTTGAGAAACATCATGCGGAGGCCTTCGCGCTGTCGAGCCCATCTGTCGTGCAGCGGACACGGTTGTTGCTCGCCGCACCCGGGAAGCCCGAGCACGCATTCCTGAAAAAGGTCCGGACCGTCGATGGCCAGGACGACGTCCATGGCCGTAACGCGGTCGGCTGCTTGCGCGAGGGCCACGCCTCCCTTCGGTCCGCGCTGAGAACGAACCAGGCCGGCCTCCGTCAACTGCTGAAATAGCTTCGTCAGAAAGTGAAACTCGATATCGAGGTTATCACTGAGCCGCCGAATGGGAACGAAGCCGTCGGGCTTCAAAGACACCAGGTAGAGTGCCGCACGAAGACCGTATTCGCAGCCTCGAGATAGGATCATATGTATGTAAGTGTCCGGGGCTCTGCCCCGCCAGGTCCACGTTCGCGCGTCGTCTCAGCCCACGAGCGCGCTGTACGGAGGTTCCATAGCGCCCGCAATTTTCCCTATGCCGACGTCCTCGCTCCGAACGCGAAGTCCGGATCGATGGAGACGAGCACGACGCCGACTGCTCGGATGTCGTCTTCGGGCACCTCGCTCGGAATGGCCTTCAGATCGTGGACGATAGGATGCGGCCGTCGTGCGCGGAAACCGCCGCATCTTGCGGTGCACCCCTGTCGGCCGGAGGGGCGGTCCGACATGGTTGGCTTGTCGTCCTCGGACGGCGCGCACGTCATCGATGCGGCAGGAACCCTGCAGGGATCGTCCAAACTTTCGCGTCGGGACGTGCGTTGGAATGTCACCGACGAACGAAGCAGTCAGCCGACATATGATGGAGAAGGATATCCGGCACCGCGTCCGCGTGAGCGTCTACAGCGATTACACGTGCCCGTGGTGCTACGTCGGCGCAGCCCGGCTTCAGAAGCTGAAGAAACAACTGCGTGACGAGGTCGAGCTCGTCGATACGTGGATGCCTTTCGAGATCCATCCCGAGGTTCCCGAAGGTGGTATGTCGGTCGATGAGCTTCCCTATTCGAAGGAGCAGTTTCGTCAGATGAACGCGTACCTTCGGAAGCAGGCCGAGGCGGAAGGCCTGAACATGATAGAGCGGGAACGGATGTCCAACACGCACCAGGCGCTGGCCGCCGCGACGTTCGTACAGAACGAATATCCGGACCGCTTCGAGGCTTTTCATAAAGGCCTGTTTGAGACCTATTTCGTGCGCGGCGAAGACCTGAGCGACGTAGAGGTGCTGCGACGCGTAGCTGAAGAGGCGGGCGTTCCGGCCGACGAGGTCGAAGAGGTTGCGAAGGGGGAAGCCTACGACGACGCCATCGAAGCGACGGGCGAGCTTGCGCGTCGGCTCGGCATTTCGGGTACCCCTACGTTCGTTTTCGAGAAGGAGTTCGCCGTGGTCGGCGCCCATCCCACCGACACGCTTCGATCCGCCGTCATGGAAGTGATCGACAAGATGCAATCCGGCGCCAAAGCCGGCGAAGCACCGGCGTGAGATCTCACTCCCGGGCGGCGGCACGCGGCAGCTCGGCAGCTCCGAGCAGCGGGGCGTGCTCGAGATCGGACAGCTCGAACCGGAGCCGCTCTAGGGATCGGCGAAAACCGAAATCGCCGACGGTCGTCCACATCGCTTCCTGGAAGTGGGCGTAGGCCTTGCGGATCGAGCCGCCCACGACGATAAGTTCGGGGTCGAAGCCGTACATCACGGTCTTCACGGCGTTGCCGACGTGATGGCCGAACTCCTGCCACAGGGATCGGGCGACGGCATCGCCGGATTCGGCTTCTCGAAACATGTCCGCTGCATCGAGCCCTCTGTTCTTGAAATAGAGGCCGCTGCAGTAATCTTCCAGAATCGACTCTTTGTAGGGCATCATTCCGAATTCCCCGGCGCCGCAGTTCGGCCCCTCATACAGGCGTCCTTCTACGATCAGCCCGGCCGCGAACCCCGTGCCCAAGTTCAGGCCCGCAACGTGTCGGAATCCGCGCGCCTTTCCGAACGCATATTCTCCCAGGACGAAACAGTTGACGTCGTTATTCACGTAGGTCGGCCGGCCGTAGCGTCCCTCGAACCGTTTTTTGAAGGCCACCTCCTTCATGGCCGGGATGTTCTGCACGTCGTAGACCACCCCCGTTACGACGTCGACGACGCTCGGAACGCCGACCCCGAATCCTGACACCTCGTCCGTCACGACGTCGTCTACGAGCTCGAAGATTTGGCTCATAACCACGTCGACCGATCCGTCGGCGTCGATGTCCCGCGACGTCACGTGCAGCAGGTCCTGTCCGCGGACGACGCCGGCGCGAACGTTTGTCGCGCCGAGATCAATCCCCATATAGAGCTCGCGTTCACTCATGAGCGCTCATGCCGGGGTCCCTCGCGGCCGCTTCCTGGGGCAGGATCGTCTTGTTGGTGGTCGCCTTCTTGGAAGACACGCGGGCTCATGATAACACCGCTGCCGCGCGCGCGCCACTGCCTTTCCGCGCCGGCCATGGCGTCCGGTTACGGTCGCTCTCCGGCCGGTTCGCCGAGGGCCTTGATGACGACGATGGTGCGGTCGTCTCCGTAATCGGCGGAGACCCATGTGAACGACTTTACGGCGGCGTCGAGGGTGTCGATAATCTCGGCGGCCGCCAGGTCCGCGTTGTTGCGTAGCGTAGAGATGATGCGCTCGTCGCCGAACGGCTCGCCGTCGGGCCCTTCCGCATCGGGATAGCCGTCCGTAAAGATGGCGAGAAGATCACCTGCCTCGAGGGCCAGAACCTCCGGTCCGGCAAGCAGATCAGGAAGGATGCCCACCGGCGGCCCGCCGGGCTCGAGCCGGGCGACGGTTCGATCTCGGAGGAGGACGGCGGCGTTGTGGCCCGCGTTGACGTACGTAAAGACGCCGTCCCGAGCGTCGAGCACGCCGTAGAAGAGCGTCACGAACTCGTCCGGCCGCGTGTCCTCATAGACGGCGCGGTTCACTTTCCCCACCACGTCCCGCATCGAGAAGATGTTCTCGGCCTGTACGCGAAGGGCCGTGCGGACGGTAGCCATCAGCAGGGAAGCGGGGATGCCCTTGCCCGAGACATCCCCGAGGGCGATGCCGACGTTGCTCTCCGGCAGTGAGATGAAGTCGTAAAAATCACCGCCGATCTCGTAACACGGGCGGTAGCTTCCGGCGATGTCGAATCCGGCCACCGTCGGTGCGCCGCTCGGCATGAGCTTGCGCTGAATATCGGCGGCGATCGCGAGCTCATGCTCGATCTGCTGCAGCTCGAGTTTCTCCTGGTAGAGCTGGGCGAGGGAGATGGCGATGGACGCCTGATTCGCGATCGTCTTGAACAGCCGGCGCTCGTCCGCCGTGAAGACGTGCGGCTGAGCGGTAAACACGGAGAGCGCACCGATGGCATGGCCGTCTCGCACGAGGGGAGCCGCAAGAAGGGAATGGATTCCCTCGCTGACGGCCTCGCGCGCATACTGCATGCGAGGATCCGCCGCGACGTCGTATACCTCGACCACGTCGTCGTTTCTGCAGCACCGCTCGATGAGCTGGCGGAAGATGCTCTTCGCGGCAATGACGGGACCTTTAAACAGGTATTCGCGACTCAGGCCGTAAGAAGCCTTCAAGAGCATTTCACCGGTATTTCGATCCAACAGCCGAATCGTGCACGCCTTCATGTGCATGGTCTCGGCGGTCACGCGGACGACCTCGTCGAGGAGCGGCTGCAGATCGAAGCTCGTTTCCGTCAGCAGATTGCTGATGAAGTCGAGCGCTGTGAGCTTCTCTTCGATGGCTCGCTCCTTCGGCAGGTCGAGCGCGGGATGGGTCTCGGTTGACTGCGTATCAGTCATGGGGGGAGGAACGACGCCTCAGCGTCCGTCCACTAGCATTGCATGATGATTCGACGCCGCAAACGCGATACCCCAGTCGCGGGATCCGTACCGTGGCGGCACCGGCCAAACGGCGGCACGTATCCGCCGTTTCGCGGGGCCGCCCTTCCGGAGCGGTTCGGCAGATTGCAGGCGTCAGCCGCGGCCTCGGAGCCGTCGTGCCTGCACGTTGCGCTGCCGTCTACAGGACCTCCGTCTCGTAGCTTTGATCCAGTACGTAGAACGCCGGCTTGCGCCCGTATTCGTTGTCGTAGGCCTCCGTCAGAAGCGTCGTCAGGCGGACTACGGAATCGGCGCGGACGAGGTTGACGGTACATCCGCCGAAGCCGCCTCCCGTCATCCGGGCACCCAGCACCCCTTCCACGGCCTGCGCCGCGGCCGCGAGCGTATCGAGCTCGGCGCAGCTGACCTCGAACAGGTCGCGAAGGCTTCTGTGAGATGCGTTCATCAGCCTGCCGAATCGTTCATAGCCGCCGTCGAGAAGCGCCTCGGCGGCACGAAGCACGCGGTCGTTCTCGTCGAGAACGTGCCGGGCTCGCTTGTAGACGGCCTCGCTCATGATTCCTCGCTGCGCTTCGAGCATCTGGGGCGTAACGTCGCGGAGGCTCTCTACGCCGGGATGCGCGTTTCGGGCCGCCGCCACGGCACGGACGCATTCAGCACGCCGCTCCCCGTATTTCGTCTCCGCCAGCCCGCGTGACACGAGGCTGTCGACGATCACGAGGGCGTGTCCGGAGCGACGCAGCTCTAGCGGCTCGTGTCGGTAGGCCAGTGAGCGGCAGTCGAGCAGCATCGCAGAGCCGGAACGGCCGAGGCGCGAGACGAATTGATCCATAATCCCGCACTCGACACCGGCGTACCGATGCTCCACCGACTGGCAGAGACGTACAGCGTGCACGGGATCGAGGTCCAGGTCGAAAAGAACGTCGAGCGCGTAGACCACGGATACCTCGAGGGCGGCTGACGAGCTCAGACCCGCACCGAGCGGCACGTCGCCGTAGACGAGCATTTCGAATCCATGATCGAGACGGCCTTCCCTCCGGAGTTCTTCGACCGCTCCGGTCACGTAACTCTCCCAGGAGCCGGATCTCGTCGCAGGCCGATCGTCGAGCGCATATTGCACCTCCTCGTCGAAATGACTCGCGTAAAGTACGACGGTCCGGTCGCGGCGCGTCCGGACCGCCGTGTAGACGGCGCGGTCGAGTGTGGTGGGTAGGACGAATCCCTCGTTGTAGTCCGTGTGGTCTCCGATCAGATTCACGCGGCCGGGTGCACGTACGAGGACCACCTCGTCCGCTCCTCCGAACCTGGACGCGAAGGATGCCCGGAGGCGGCGAACGATCTCGGACGTACGCATGCTCGCATCAGCCACGATGAATCCACCTCGCTGAATGCCGTTACCAGAATATGACGTAGAGAATGGCCGTTGCCGCCACGATCACGAGGCCGGCTGCGCGGGCGTGGGGCGCAGCATCAAGATCGACGTCTGAGACGGGCAGCGTCTTCGGCTCCGACAGGGGACGAAGGACCGTCAAGACCGCCATGTAGGCCGCCAGCCCGATAAACGTGATCATCATGTGATGGAGAAAGGCGACCTCCGGGAGAGACCACAGCAGCAGGCCGTAGATGGGAATGCCTAGAATCATCGCACCCTTGGCTGCGATGGGCGGAGTGCGCGGCGAGAAGAGTCCGAACAGAAAGGCGGCGACGATGCCGGGCGAGATAAAGCCCCAAAACATTTGAAT
>CAZXHQ010000135.1:0-8752 GCA_964640145.1 uncultured Rhodothermales bacterium
AATCAGGATGATTTCCGGCATTCCCAGACTCATAATCGACCACCTCTTGGATAGTACCTGTTGAATGTGGTGCGTCCGTCTGTGGACGCGTTCCGGGACACTGCCCGGCGGGGGGTTGTCGCAGAACGGTAACTCGAACAACGACACGTGGCAGACACGGTTCCACCGGCTCGCCGGCGTCGCGCCCGGCAGCGAGTGCCTCGCAATGTACGCCTGCAGCACCAAAACGGCGAGGTACCCGCAGGCCGTGCGTCCGCTCGCGGTGCGACGCATCCGGCGCGGTCATCGCATGATGCGGCTCCCAAAGGAGGTGCACGTATGCGGTGCGACGCGTCAGCGCACGGACCTGGAGGATCCGGCGGCGCGCGTGAAACGGGCAATCGCACGCGTCGTACATTGGTTCCCGGAACGCAGACCTAACGCGCCTATGTCTGAAGCCGTCGAACTTTCCCGTTCGCAGATCCAGCAGTGGCCCAAGGCGGAGCTGCACTGCCATCTCGACGGATCGCTTCGTCTGGAGACCATGCTGGACCTCGCACGGGCGCAGGGAAAGATGGCGATCCTGCCGAGTGACAGCCGGGAAGGCCTCGAAGACATCCTGCATCAGGTCGACGCCTCCGAAACGCTCGAGTCGTATCTCGAATGGTTTCGATATACCATTCCGCTGATGCAGACCCGCGGTGCCCTCGCGCGCATCGCCTACGACCTGGCCGAGGACTGCGCGATGGAGAACGTGCGCTACCTGGAAGTGCGGTACGGCCCCGTCCTCCACACCGAGGAGGGGCTCTCCCTCGAAGAAGTCAACGATGCGGTGCTGGAAGGCCTCCGACGGGCTGAGGACGACCTCGACATTCGCGCCAATCTTATCATATGCGGGCTGCGCGACCGGTACGAGAGCGCTTCGCTGCGCCAGGCCGAGCTGGCCGCCGCCTACCGCGGCCGCGGCGTCGTTGGTTTCGACCTTGCCGGAGGCGAAGCCGGTCATCCGCCCAAACATCACCTGAGTGCCTTTTATTTCGCGCGGAATCACCTTCTCAATCTCACCGTTCACGCCGGTGAGTCCTGGGGGGCCGATTCCATCAAGCAGGCCGTCTTCTTTTGCGGCGCTCATCGCATCGGCCACGGGACCACGCTCTATCAGGACGCCGACCTGATGCAGTATTTCGCCGACCACCAGATCCCCCTTGAGATCTGCCCCACGAGCAATCTCCAGACGCACGTCGTGACGAGCCTCGACCGCCATCCCCTGCGCCAGTACGTCGAGGCGGGCGTGCCGATCACGATCAACACGGACAATCGCCTCTTCAGCCGCACCACAGTTACGGACGAGCTCTATAGAACCCACGCCGAAGCCTGCATTCCGGCCGAGACGCTTCGCGAGATCGTGCTGAACGGCTTCCGCCATGCGTTTCTGCCCTGGGACGAGAAGCAGGAGCTAATCCGGAGCGTTACGCCTACCTTGCCTTCGAGATCGAATCAGACGCCGGCATGGTAGCCGACCGTTCGACCGCTGACAGTTTTTTGCAGGTACGTCTTGAGTGTTTTTTTTGATAGAGAGCGCGATCGGGCCGTGGTAAGGCGGTGCGATCGCGTCGAAGGATCCGTGGATCTGCCGCCCGATAAGTCGATCGCGCACCGGTCGGCGCTGTTTGCGGCGATGGGTGACGGCACGTCTCGCATCCTCAACTACCCTTCGTCGGCCGATCCCCAATCCACCCTTTCCTGCTTGCGGCAGCTCGGCATCACGGTGGAGGACGATGAAGGGACCCTCGTGATGCAGGGCCGCGGTCTGGACGGCTTTGCCAGGCCGGACGCCCCCATCGACTGCGGCAACTCCGGCACGACGATGCGGCTGCTGACGGGCATGCTCGCCGGCCGCGCCTTCGACAGCGTGCTGCAGGGTGATGCGTCGCTCAACGGCCGCCCTATGGAACGGATTGCGCTGCCGCTTCGCGAGATGGGGGCAAAGATTCACCTGACCTCGGGCCACGCGCCGATCCGCATCGAGGGCGGCTCCAGCCTGCACGGCATCACGTACCGCCTGCCCATGCCGTCGGCTCAGGTGAAGTCGTGCGTGCTGCTGGCCGGGCTGCGGGCGGACGGTCGCACGACGGTGATCGAAGAGCTGCCCTCACGAGATCACACGGAGCGGATGCTCGGCCTGGCCACGATCGAGAAGGACGGCGAGCAGCACGTGCTGGTCGAAAAGGGGATGCGAATCCCGGCCAGGACGTGGACGGTGCCGCGCGACTTCTCGGCGGCCGCGTTCTTCATGGTGGCGGCGGCCACCGCGCCGTCCGGGGACATCCGGTTGAATCAGGTCGGCCTGAACCCCACGCGGAGTGCGCTGCTGCGGGTGCTCGGGGCGATGGGTGCGCGAATCGAAATCACCGGTGAATCAGCGCAGGGCGGCGAGCCGGTCGGCGACCTGCGCGTGCGGTCCTCGGACCTGCACGGCGTCCGCGTCGACGGCGAGCTCATCCCCGTCCTCATCGACGAGATTCCGATTCTCGCGGTGGCCGGCGCACGTGCCGAAGGACGCACCGAGATCCGCGACGCCCGCGAGCTTCGCGTGAAGGAAACCGACCGCATCCGCGCGATGGTGGACAGCCTGCGTCTCATGGGGGCGGACGTCGAGGAGTTCGACGACGGCCTCGCCGTCGAGGGCCCGGTCTCCCTGAAGGGAGCTCGGGTCCGGAGCTACGGCGACCACCGGATCGCGATGGCGATGGGGGTGGCGGGCCTGACGGCCGACGGCGAAACCGTCATCGACGGCGCGTCCTGCGCATCCGTATCGTTCCCGGAGTACTGGACGGCGCTGGCCGGCGTCGTCTCATGATCGGGCCCGCGCAGCCCGTTCGGTCGGCCGCGGCGGGCGAAATCCGCCGCGTGAGCTTACGCGGCCTCGGTCGGAATCCAGAGGTGCTCATCCAGCACCACGCAGCCGTCCTCGTCGAAGGCGACGCCCTCGGACCGCAGTCGCTCTTCCATGACGTGCGGACCTTCGAAATGACGTCTCCCGGTCAGCGCTCCGAACCGGTTGACGACCCGGTGGCAGGGCAGTCCCGTGCCGGCCGCCGCGTTGAGGGCCCAGCCGACGGTGCGCGCGGCGCTGCGCACGCCGACATGCTCGGCGATGTGTCCGTACGTGGTCACCTTTCCGTGCGGGATCTGAGCCACGACGTCCCAGACTTTCTCGAAAAAGTCGTTCGATTCGCGCATACTCTGATAAGATCGGCGTCGGTGCCGGGTTTGCAGGTGCAGCATCCGCAGTGGTGCCGCGTTTCGAGGATCGCCGGCGAGGCGGCGTTGCACGTGTACGAGCTGGGGCGGGCACCGGATTCGCACGCGCAGGCCCGCGCGTGGCGCATGTGATGTGAAAAGGGAATGGTCACGTGTGGCGCACGTGATGTGGCAGGATCGCGCGCGTGCGCATGCGACCGATCGATAGAGAGAGAGTGCGATTAGAGAGAGTGCGCGCGTGCGGTCGGGATTTCGGCGTTTCGGTAGGGAGAGGTACGAGAAGCTAAACGGGCGGGAAACATCGCGCCTTGCGGCAACCTGCGGCTCGGGCGCGCCGTTAGGGGGCCGAGTATGTAGGCGACCATCTCTTATGAATATAGAGAACACTCTAGCCGATTCGACCCTCTCCGCTCTCGAGAGCGCCCTGGGCGCGGACCGTATTCAGCGCGGCGTCGAGCTGGCCCCTCTCACGACGTTTCGGATCGGCGGCTCCGCCGACCTTTTCTTCGAGTCTCGCACCAGTGAGGAGCTCGCGCGGGCGATCCTGGCGGCGCGTGCGTACGGAGTGCCGTATTTCCTGCTCGGACGCGGTGCCAACATACTGATCGGTGACCGCGGCGTACGTGGACTCGTCATCCACAGCGCGGCCAAGCGGATGGAGCTCGACGCGCAGACGGGGAAGGTCTGGGTCGAATCGGGTGCCATCGTCTATCCGGACGTGATCGACGCATGTGTCGGCGCCGGCCTGTCCGGACTCGAGCACTACGTCGGCATACCCTCGACCATCGGAGGCGCACTCTGGCAGAACTTGCATTTCCTATCACCGCCGCCGGAGCGCGAGCGCACCATGTTTATCGAGGAGGTACTCACCGAGGCCGAAATTCTGACCGAGGAAGGAGACCGCATGACGGTCGGCAACGACTATTTCGAGTTCGGCTACGATTACTCGATCCTGCACGTCCGCGACGACGTGGTGCTCTCGGCTACCTTCCAGCTGGAGCCGGCCGACGAGGGGCGTCTCCGCGAGGTTATGGCGGCGAACCTCGAGTGGCGGCGTGAACGCCATCCACCCCTCGATGCCGAGCCAAGCGCGGGCTCCATCTTCAAGAAGATTGAAGGCGTCGGCGCCGGACGACTCATCGACGAAGCGGGCCTGAAAGGCATGCGAATCGGGGGGGCCGAGATCACCTACCGCCACGCCAACATCATGATCAACCGCGGCGGCGCCAGGGCCTCCGACGTGACCGCCCTCATTCAGTACGTGCAGGAGGTCGTCGAGCGGGAAACCGGGTATCGTCTGGAGCCCGAGATCTCGTTTGTAGGCGAATTCGAGGAGCCGACGAAGGCGGCGCCGCGGCGCATGCCGGACGACCGCGCGGCCTGATCCGATCACCCGCAGCACGCCGATGAACCCCATTCCCACGACATGAACTGGCTCTACGGAACGTGGGCCGTCTTCGAGAAAGATGTTCGTCTCGAGCTGAGAAGCCGCTACGCCGTCAACATGTTGTTGATGTTCGTTCTGGCCTCCATCCTCCTCATTCTCTTTGCCGTGGGCCAGGAATCGCTCGGACCGCGGATTCAGTCCGGCCTCCTGTGGATCGTGATCCTCTTCGCCGCATCGATCGGTCTCGGCCGCTCGTTCGTCGGCGAGGAAGATCGGGGCACGGTCCTCCTGCTGCAGCTCAACACGCGGCCGAGCATGGTGTACGCCGGCAAGCTGCTCTTCAATTTTCTGCTGATGCTCGTCCTCAGCGTGGTCGCCGTCCTGGCGATGATCCTGCTTCTCAGCATACGGGTGGATTTCCCCGGCCTGCTCGCAGTCACCATCCTGCTCGGCTCGGTGGGGCTCGCCGGTGCGACGACGCTGCTTGCCGCGCTCATCGCGCGGGCAGCCACGCACGGGCCGCTTCTTCCCGTGCTTCTCTTTCCGGTACTCGTGCCGTTGTTGATGTCCGTCGTCACCGCGTCGCGGCACGCCCTCGACGGCGGACTCGGATGGGGCGGGGCGACCGACGAGCTCGCCACGCTGGTCGGCTTCGGGGGCGTCGTCATCACGGCCGCCGTGCTTCTTTTCGACTTCGTCTGGAACGATTGACGCCTTTCGTCATTTCCGTAGCGCTCGGCGCGAACTCGGCCGACGTACGTCGTGTTTCGCGCCTGGCGCAAATTCGGCGGATGGACGACCTCCGTACCATTCGGCGCGAAATCGGCCGATGTACCGCTTTCGTAGCGCTCGGTCCGCCTTCGGCCGATGTACGTCCGACGGTGGTCGTAGGTCGGAGCATCGACTCGGGCATCCGCCGTACCACCGGCTCTCATCGGCCTGGAAACCTCATCGTGCGCATTTCCTCCAAAACGTATCGCTGGATCCGCAACGGCGTGATCGCCTGGCTGAGCGTCGTCATACTGGGCGCGTTCCTGCTCCAGATTCCCCGGATCAACATCCTCGAGCACACGGCGCGCAACCTGTATTTCCACGTGCCGATGTGGTTTACGATGATGGCCGCCTTCTTCGTCTCGGCCTACCACTCGCTTCGCTACCTGCAGACGCGGGACGACATCCGCGACGTTCGTGCGCTGCAGGCGGCCAGGGTGGGCGCCGTCTTCGGCGTGCTGGGCCTCGTCACCGGCATCGTATGGGCGCGGTTCACCTGGTACGTCGGCCAGAATATCTGGTGGAATTTTGATCCGAAGCAGACCATGGCTGCCGTGCAGCTGCTGATCTACGGCGCCTACTTCACGCTTCGCTCCAGCGTGGATGAACCGGAGAAGCGCGCCCGTATCGCTGCGGTCTACAACCTCTTCGCAGCGGCTACGGTGCCCTTCCTCCTGTACGTTCTGCCGCGCCAGATGGAGAGCCTCCACCCCGGCGCGGAAGGAAATCCAGCTTTCAGTGAAATTACGGATCCCGTGATGCGTCTGGTCTTTTATCCGGCCGTTATCGGCTTTATCGGTCTATTCTGGGTGCTCTATACGCAGCGCGTCCGCCTCGCCGTCATCAACCATCGAGTAGACGATCCTATCGAGGTATGATCATCCATCCCCTGCAGGAAGCAGACGCCGGTGGACAGTCCACACCGTACGACACGCTGTGGACCGGCCAGGAAGAAGTGCCCATCCAGGAAAGCACGGGCCTCGAGCGCGTGATGCTTTCCGAAGACAAGCTCTACGTCGTTCTTGCAGTCGTTTTGATCATCTGGATCGGCCTGGCAATGCTCATCGTTCGCACCGACCGCAAGCTCGAGCGATTGGAACGAAATTTGAATCTAAACATTGAAAAAAACGATGCCGAATTGTAGCCACCCGTCCACCGTGCCCATTCCCTCATAGCGACGTGAAGCCAAAGACAATCATCGGACTGGTCCTCATGCTGGGATTCGGCGGGCTGCTGCTCGTCAATTTCGGACAGCAGGTAGGCGGCTACATGAACTTCGCCGAAGCCGCCGAGACCGGCGGGAGCGCGCACGTGGTCGGTGAGTGGGTGGAGGACCGGCAGTTTCGCTACGACCGGGACCGCAACGTCTTCAGCTTCTATATGAAGGACGAGTCGGGCAGCATTCGGCTCGTGAATTACCCCCATCCGAAGCCGGCCAACTTCGAAGACGCCGAGCGTCTCGTCGTAGAAGGCCGCACCGAAGGTGACGTCTTCGTCGCCCGGCATATCCTGGTGAAGTGCCCGTCGAAGTATAACGACGGGGCGGAGTTTAAGGAGGCCGCAGCGCCCTCGTCGGGCGACGGCTGACCGCGTCCTCGCACGACGAATTCGCGCGGTGCGCGGCTCACCGTCTTATCGTACGGCGAACTACCTCGCCTATCGTCGAGCGCCTGTTTCTTTCGAGCAGCTGACCGCCCCAGCGTCCGCGACCGCCCGCCAACCGCGCCGCGGCCGCCGGATTTAAAGGTAGATCAGCGTCGCCAGCAGGAAGTAGATGGCCAGGCCGACGATGTCGTTGCTGGTGGTGATGAACGGACCCGTGGCCAGTGCAGGATCGATCTTGAAGCGGTTCAGCATAAGCGGTACGGTCGTGCCGATCACCGTGGCGAGGATGATCGTCGTCAGCATGGATAACGAGGCCGTGATGGCCAGCCGTCCGATATTTTCACTGTCGATGGGGAGCACCATCACGGCCAGGCCGAGAACGACCGCCAGCGCAACCCCGTTCAGGAGCGCCACGCTCAGCTCCTTGCCGATGCGCCGGGCGAGATCGCTCGACCAGAGCTCGCCGCTTGCAAGCCCCTGAACGACAATGGCCGAACTCTGGATTCCGGCGTTGCCGGCCATGGCCATCACGATCGGGATAAAGGCTGCCAGGACCACGGCCTGTTCGAGGGCGCTCTCGAATTGGCCGATGACGAGGCCCGACAGCCCGGCACCCATCAGGCCGATGAGCAGCCACGGCAGCCGACCGCGAACGATGCGAATGACGGTGTCGGTCGGCTCCTCGCTGCCCGACATACCGCTCATGAGCTGGATGTCTTCCTCGGCCTCCTCACGGATGACGTCGACGATGTCGTCGATCGTGATCCGGCCCAGCATCGTGCCCCGGGCATCGACGACCGGCAGCGAAACCAGATCGTAGCGCTGCATAATCCGCGCTACCTCCTCCTGATCGATGTACGGCGTGACCGTGATCACGTCCGTATCCATGATGTCGGACACGGGCGTGTCGGCAGCCGTTAGCAGGAGGTTCTTCAGGGAGATGGTCCCGATAAGCTTACCGTCGTCGTCGCTCACAAAGACGGCGTACACGTCCTCGACCGTCTCAGCGTTTCGGCGCACCTCCTCGGTGGCCTCCCCCGCCGTCCAGGTCTTCGGCACGACGACGAACTCCGTCCCCATAATGCCGCCGGCCGACTCCTCGTCGTAACCCAGCAACGACCGGACGTCGCTGCTGTTCTCGAGCTGCGGGAGCACCTGATAGGCGACGTCCGACGGAAGGTCGGCCAGCACGTCGGCCGCGTCGTCCGTTTCCAGATGCCCGAGGAGTTCGCTCACCTTTTCGGGTCTGGTCTCCTCGAGCAGACGGCTCCGGAACTCATCGTCGAGCTCGGCCAGAACGAGGCCCGCCTTCTCGTTGGGCAGCCACTCGAACAGGGTCTTTGCCTCCTCGAGAGAGAGGTGGGTCAGCAGCCGCGCGAGGTCGGCCGGGTAGAGGTCGGCCACGAGGTTCATGACCATACCCTGCATACCGGACTCCAGCAGCGAGGCGATGTCGATCACGAGGTCGCTGTCTACCTCGAGCAGACCTGGCGGTCGCTCACTTTCTTTCCTGACGGCGGTGGGCTTCTCCATGCGTGCAACGGCGGTATGCGTTAAGTATGCAGTTGGATGGATCGCTAAGGGATCGGGGATGCCGCTCCCCGTGCGGGGGCTTGCGTCTGCGCGGCGCGCCACGCGTCCGCCGTCGGTGTCACGACCCTATGCGCGACGCGTCAGCCGGCGTCACGACAGCGTGCGAGCCGTCAGCCGTGCGCCGCTCGATTCAGAGGCGGGCCTCAAGATAGC
>CAZXHQ010000136.1:0-8700 GCA_964640145.1 uncultured Rhodothermales bacterium
AGGTATCGACGATCCACGCCATGATCTGCTCGTTCGTGTTCATGTCCGGCGCCGGGATGTCGCGGTCCGGCCCGAAGACCTCGATCATGTTGGCCGTGTACCGCCGCGTCATCCGCTCGAGCTCGCCGGGACTCATCTCGGACGGGTTGCACACGACGCCTCCCTTCGCGCCGCCGAAAGGCACGTTCACGACGGCGCACTTCCAGGTCATCCACGCCGCGAGCGCCTTGATCTCCTCGACCGTGATGTCGGGCCCGAAGCGGATGCCGCCCTTGCTCGGCCCCAAGATCTCGTTATGGATCACCCGGATGCCGTCGAAGACGCGAATGCGGCCGGTGTCCATGATGACGGGAACGGCCGTGATGTGGACGTGTGCAGGCTTCAGCAGGTATTCGTAGAAGCCGGGGTCCAGTTCGAGGATCTCCGCTGCGATGTCGAACCGCTCCATCATGGACGCAAACGGATTCTCGGCGTCCGGTATGGGCGCCGGCTCCTTATAGACGGCGCGCTCGTAAACGCTGCGTTTGTAGGGCATGGGCGAAACGTCCGTGGTCGGTTCTCAGTGCATCATTGCGCAGGTACACCAGGAAGGTCGATGCGCGTGTTCCGCCGCGCGGGCCGACGATCGATAGCGCAGCTACGGCGAGGAGGCGGACCGTCAACCCTTCTGCGTACCGGGGCGGCCCGCTCCCGGCGGAGCAGCCGTCGAGTTGCAAGCGCTTTTCGAAAAGATGGCGGCACGTGGTTGCGGCGGCGCTGGATCCTAACTTGGGATCTGACGCAGTGTTTCTAGCGTCGGACCTGCGCCCGGATCTTTCACCGCATCGCTGCCGCCCATGGCTCGCCTGTCGAATCGCCGTCTGAAGGAAATCCGCTCGCTGCGGCGCCGGAAGTACCGGGAGCGCCATGGCGAGATGCTCGTGGAGGGGGTTCGCGCCGTGAAGGCGGCGCTCCAGGCGGGGGCGGACGTGCGGGAGGTTTTGGTGACCGAAGCGGTACTGCAGGAAGGGTGGTTGTCCGCCTCCGTGCCGGGCGAGCGCGTCTACGTTCTCGGCGCCGACGAACTCGAGGAGATCTCGACGGTGGAGACGAGCCAGGGCGTGGTGGCCGTCGCGGCCGTCGAACGCCGCTCGGAAGACGCCCTCGCTTCGTGCAGCCGGCTGCTCGCGCTCGATCGCCTGCGCGACCCGGGCAATGCCGGCACGCTCGTCCGATCGGCGGCCTGGTTCGGCGTGGACGCGGTTCTGACGGGCCGCGGCACCGTCGATCTGTACAATCCGAAAGTAGTGCGCTCCGCCATGGGCGGGTTGTGGGACGTCGCGCACGTCGAAGTGGCGGAGCTGGCCGCCGTCCTGCGTCACCTCCGGGCCCGTCGCTTCGCGGTGTACGGCGCCGACATGCAGGGTACGGACGTCGTTCGATGGGAGCCGGCTCTGCCTTCGGTGCTCGTCCTCGGCAGCGAGGCGCACGGACTGTCGGACGGGGTTCGGGCGGAAATCGACGAACATGTCCTGATTCCCGGACGGCCCCGTCGCGGCGGCGCCGAATCGTTGAACGTAGCTGTCGCAGCCGGTATCCTGATGTACGAGTGGACGCGGCCGTCCAAAGGTCCCGCCGCGTGAGAAACAGGCTGGCGCGAAAGGGCTATATTTCAGGTTCGCAACCCGTACGAACGTTCCCAATGAACGCATGGAAATTCCTTCGCTCCAGGGCTTGAGCATCGATCCTGCCCTCATGACCATGGAGAAGCCGGCCGCCCTGGGCGAGAAGCATACCTCGATGCGGATCGGTGTGCCCTGCGAGGTGTCGAACGAAGAGCGGCGCGTGGCGCTGGCTCCGATCGGCGTTGCGGGGCTCGTCGCGAACGGGCATGAAGTGTACGTCGAGAAGACGGCCGGCGGTCAGGCGCATTTCACCGACGAAGAGTACGCGGAGATGGGCGGGGAGATCGTCGAGTCTCCGGCCGACCTCTACAGCAAGTGCAACCTCATCGTCAAGGTCGGTCCGCCCACGGGAGACGAGCTCGACCTCCTCCAGGAGAAGCAGATCTTGATTTCCGCGCTCCACCTCGGACACACGACGAAGGAGTTTCTAAGCCGGCTCATGACGCTGAAGATCACCGCGATCGGCTTCGAGTTCATCCGCGATCCAGACGGCACGCTGCCGATCGTCCGCATGATGCACGAGATCATGGGCTCGATGTCCGTGCAGATCGCCGCCCGCTACCTCGAATCGGTCGAAGGGGGGAAGGGCGTCATGCTGGGGGGCATATCGGGCGTGCCGCCGTCGACCGTCGTCATTCTCGGCGCCGGCGTGGTGGGCGAATGGGCGGCCCGTACGGCGCTCGGCTACGGAGCGCACGTCATCGTGCTGGACACGGATCTGAGCGCCCTTCGGAGCATGGAGCACTACCTCGACCGGCGGATCACGACGGCCATGGCCTCGCCCCAATACCTGCGCCGCGCCGTCCGTACGGCCGACGTCGTCATCGGGGCCATCATGTCGGACGGCGCGCGTTCGCCGATGCTGGTCACCGAAGATATGGTCGAGTCGATGCGTCCCGGGACGGTGATCGTCGACGCTGTCATCGATCAGGGCGGATGCATCGAGACGAGCCGGCCGACGACCCATTCGGAACCGACGTTTCGGATGCACGACGTCATCCACTACTGCGTCCCCAACATGCCCTCCAACGCCGCCCGGACGGCCACCTATGCGCTGACGAACGTCATCGTGCCCTACCTCGTTCAGATCGGAGAGGCCGGCTCGATCAATGAAGCGCTCTGGCGAAACGTCGGCCTGCGAAACGGGACGTACGTCTACCGAAAGCACCTCACGAAGAAGAGCCTCGCGACGATGTTCGGCATGCCGCATCGCGACATCGAGCTGCTCATCGCATCGGGTATCTAGCGGGGCTGGGTCTCTGATTGCGGTCAGCTCGCTCCGCATCATCGCGCGCGTCAGCGCCCGGCAGCGGCATAGCCAAGCCGCTTCAGCTGATCGGTGAGGACCTGGATGTGGGGTACGCGATCGAAGGGACGGCACGCTGGGTCGATGCGGCCACCGATTCGAGTCGGTGCGCGTTACACCGCACCTGAGGGGCGTGTATCAGACAGCGTTGGCGCCTGTGAAGCGGCTTAATATCCCGGATTCTGCTCGAGGCCTACGAGTTCTACCTCGCCCTGCGGGATGGGATAGAGCTCGTGCTTTCCGACTTGGAACGTCTTGCCTACCTCTGCCATGACCTCGGCGGCGCGGCCCTGTCGTATGATGTCGAACCAGCGATGCTGCTCCATCGCAAGCTCGACCCGGCGCTCGTGCCAGATCGCTTCAAGAAGCTCCTGACCTCCGGCCGTGACGGGGGGAAGCAGCTGCCGCGCCTCGAGCGTGACCGTCACCTCGACGGCATCGGCGCTGCCGGCCGTGGCGCACGGCTCCTGGGAAAGGCGCAGAAGCTCGACCGACACCTGCTGTCCCGGGCTAAGCCCCTCGATCACGTCGACGTAGTCCTCCAGCGTCGTCACGTCCGTCCCGTTCACAGACCGGATGAGGTCCATTTGCTCTACGCAAACGGGCACCAGGTCCCCACCGTACTCGAACAGGGAGTTTTCGAAGCTCTGCACGTCCCCGCCCGCCCAGCTCTCTGACGGGACATCCCGGACAAAGACCCGACTCGTGCCGGCTTCGAGACCCAAGACGCCGGCGGCGATGTCGTCAGCCAGTCGTTCGGGCGTGAATCCCAGTGTGACTTCATGCTCGCGGGCTCGCTCGCGCACCTGGTTCAGCAGATCTCGCGCGAGGCCTTCGTTGCCGGTGCGGTGACATGCCTCTGCCGTGTTGAGCAGCAGGTGGGCGTATCGGATTCGCCGGATGTTGGAGCCTCCGTTCCCCGATCCCCCCGGGGTATCCAGCGGGATGTAAACCTTCTGGTTGTAACGGTCCTCGGGAGTCTGCGGGTTGATCCAGACGACCAGGTTGTCCGGGTTGCCGTAGGGCAGCAGCTCCCACGGGAACAGGATGGTGGCCTGCTGGCGAGGGTCGCCTGGCTCGTATGCATTTTCGAGATTTTCGGTAGGCTGATTGAAGCCCCAGCCCAGGCTCGGGAAGCCGCGCACACCCTGAACCTGCGAATACTGCGTGCCGCCACCGCCTTCTTCCAGGGCGACGGTCTGGATTTCGAAAACAGACTCAGTCGAGTTCTCGCCCTCCGGCGTGAAGATGCGGCTGTAGTCAGGATAGAGGCTGTACTCGCCCGAATTGATGACCTCCTGCCCGAGCTGGCACGCCTGCTCGAACTCATCCTGGAAGAGGTGCACCTCCGTCAGCAGCGCACGTGCCGCTCCGGAGGTGGCCCGGCCAAGGTCGGCGGCGAGGTATTGCGCGCGCGTCGGCAAGTTCTCGGCAGCGAAGGCCAGGTCTTCTTCTATCTGCGCGTAGACATCCTCTCGTGAAGCGCGCGGCTGCTCGTACTCGCCGGGATCCAGCGGCTCCAATATGAGCGGAACGCCGCCGTAGGCCCGCACGAGAAAGAAATAGTAGTACGCACGCAGGAAGCGATTTTCGCCCAGAAGGCGGTTCTTCATCTCTGCCTCGACGCCCTCCATCGGCTCAATGCCCTCGCTAGCCGTATTGGCGCGATAGATGCCCTGGTAGTAACCGTCCCATGAGTCGGTGAACGCCCCGTTCGAAGCACTCCAGTTGAGATTGTCAAATTCCAGGAGGAATGCGGCGTCGGTAGGCGTGCTGCCCTTGGACGCGTCATCGGACGCCATGTCGGTCATGCCGAGCCACGCAAAAACGTGGACGGGCCACTGCCTCAGCATCTGATACGTGGCGTTGGTGGCGTGCACCGCCTGGTCCCTCGTCTCGAAGAAACTCGCGGTGGTCAGTTGCCCACGCGGCTCCGTTTCGATGAAGGAGTCGCAGCCGATCCACGTTCCTGTCAAAAGGATGAAGAGCACGACAGCCGTTAGCTGGATCCGTCTCGGGTAATTCAGAAGGCGTTTCATCTCTGGCATGAGTAAAAGATTGAAAAAGACCGTTCGATGCGGTTCCAATGCGTCACATCAGAACGTCAGGTTTACGCCGGCAGTGATCGTGCGCGAACTGGGATAGACGCCCAGGTCGATTCCGTTTCGCAGCACGTCTCCCTCCGTGATCTCGGGGGTATAGCCGCTGTAGCCGGTGACGGTAAACAGGTTCGTCCCGTTGACGTAGAAGCGAGCACCCCGGACGTTGAGCCGGTCGAGCATGCTCGAGGGCAATTGGTAGCCGAGCGTCGCCGTCTGCAGCTTCAGGAAGGATCCGTCCTCGAGAAAGCGATCGGAGGCCTGATAGTTGTACCCGGCGTTGGTCACGCGAGGCTCGGAGTTGCTGGTACCTTCGCCGTGCCACCGGTCCAGGTACGAGGCCTCGAAGTTCTCCACGCCGAAACGTACGGCCTTCTTGCCGTTGAAAATTTCGTTGCCGCTCTGCCCCGAAAAGCTGGCCGAGAGATCGAACCCCCCAAAGTTGAGCCTGACGTTGAAGCCGTAGATGAAGTCCGGGATCCCCGAGCCGAGGAAGACGCGGTCCTCGCCGTCGATGACCCCGTCGTTATTCTGATCGACGTAGATCAGATCGCCCGGGGCAGGATTTCTGCCGCCGACGGGGGGCGCACCCTCCGTTTCGGCCTCCGTCTGGTACACGCCGGCGGTTTCGTACCCAAAGAAGTAACCGATCGGCTGTCCCGTCACCGTCCGGGTCGTGTTCGTGATCTCGTTGCCGAGGCCGCCGCCGAGGATCTCCTCACGCCCGCCGCCAAGCTCCCTCACCTCGTTGTTGATGGTGGAGCCGTTGAAGCCCAGCTCGAAGCCCACGTCCCCTATGGTGTGGCTCCAGGAGACGGTGCCTTCCACTCCCGAGTTGAGCACTTCGGCCGCGTTGACGAACGGCTCCTGGCTTACGCCGACATAACCCGGGATCGGAACTTGGACGAGGATGCCGTCGGTGAGGCGCTGGTAGTAATCCACCGTGGCTTGCAGGGCGTCGTCGAAGAAGGACATGTCGGCCCCGATGTTCGTCTGGACGGTTTCCTCCCACTGGACTTCGGGATTGGCCAGCTGGATGGGCAACGCCCCGAAATTGAGCGATTCCTCAGGCCCGAAGACGGCACTTAGATTCCCTGTAACGACCGGGATTCCCGGATAGGCTCCGATCCTATCATTTCCGATCTTTCCCCAGCTGGCGCGCAGCTTGAGTGCCGATATCGCATCGACGGCGAAGAACCGCTCCTCCGCCAGATTCCAGCCGAGGGCAAACGAGGGGAAATATCCGTAGCGATTCTCCTCACCAAATCGAGAAGAGCCGTCGGCGCGCATGGACGCCGTCAGGAGATAGCGGTCCATGAGGGCATAGTTCACGCGGAATAAATAGGAGAGCATCTTCCAGTCGGAGGCCGTATTGAAGTTGCTCTGTCCCTCGGCGTCCCCGGCATTGAGATACCAAAGGTTCTCGCTTTCACCGACGAGGTTAGTACGTTCACCGCCCAGCACCTCTTGGTAGAATGACTGCGCCGTAATGCCGGCAACGGCGTTCAATCGATGGTCGCCCGTCTCCGAAAGGAAGTTGTAGTTGAGCGTGTTTTCCCAAAGCCAGGACGTGTCTTCCGCGCGCTCCAGCCGTATGTTGCTGGTCTCGTTTCGCTGTACGGGTGAGACCTCGAATTCGGGCAGGAATCGCCGATAACTCTCCCGGTCGTAATCGATACCGAAGCTGGAACGGAGCGTGAAACTCTCCAGGAAATCGGCTTCCGCGAATACGTTGCCGGCCAGGCGGTAGCCGTTCTCCCCGTTGTGCGTATAGAAGACGGCGGCCGCAGGGTTGCCGCCGGTCGAGCGTGCGCTGGCGTTGTTGAACGTGCCGTCTTCATCACGCGGCTCGATGGTAGGGTCGGCCACGTAGAGGGAGCGGAATACGCTCGGTGCACGCTGGCCGTCCGTATACGAGAAGTTTACGTTGTGTCCGACCTGGACCCAGTCGGCCACCTCATAGCCATTATTCAGTCGAAAGGTCAGACGTTGGAAGTCCGACTTCGGAATGACGCCGGCCTGGTTGATGTAGTTGCCGCTCAGGTAGTAGGTCACCCGCTCGGTGCCGCCCGAGACGGAGAGCTGATAGTTCTGAATGGGTGCGCTTTCGAAGATCTCGTCCTGCCAGTCCGTCCCCTCGCCGAACTGGCCCGGGTTTTCGAACGGCTGATCGAAGCCCTCATTCTGCGCCAGCTCGTTGGCGAGCATGGCGTACTGCTGCGCGTTCGTCAGATCGATCGGGTCCATGACGCTCTGCGTCCCCGCATAAGCGTTAAAGGTAAACCGCGTCGGCTGATCCACCTCTCCCGTCTTGGTCGAGACGATGATCACGCCGTTCGCACCGCGGGAGCCGTAAATCGCGGTCGCGGAGGCGTCTTTGAGCACCTCAATCGATTCGATGTCGTTGGAACTGAGAAAGGCGATGTCGTCCAGCAGCATGCCGTCGACGACGTAGAGGGGAGAGGCATCATTCAACGTGCCGACGCCGCGGATGCGCACCACGGCGCCTTCACCCGGCTCGCCGGAGGCGGGCGTCACCTGTACCCCCGCCACCTTGCCCTGGAGCGCCTGTTCCACCGAGCTTGTCGACAGCTCCGCGATGCTCTCGCCGCTGACGCTCGCCACCGCGCCGGTAAGATCGCGCCGCCGCTGCTCCCCGTATCCGACGACGACGAGCTCCTCCAGGGCGATGCCCGGCGACAGGACGAAATTGGCCTCGACCGTTTCACCGGCTTCGACGGTAACCGTCGTATCCTGCGCAGTAAAACCGACGAATGAGGCACGCACCGTCTGGCTGCCCGGCTCGACGGCCGTAATTTCGTATCGTCCGTCCAGATCCGTGCTGGCTCCCAGCGTCGTCCCGACGACGAGGACGTTGACGCCGGGCAGCGTCTCACCAGTCTCTTCATCGGTCACCGTACCGACGATTTGCCCCGTCTGAGCCTGCACGGCGGGTGCGGCAACGAGAATGAGCGCGAGTAGATACAGCTTTATGGAATGCACCATCTATATCCTCCGTCGGCTGACTACTTCGTGGATGCTGTGTTCAAGCTAGCTGAGCGTTCGGCCGGGACCGGCGCGCAGCGACTCGCCGCGCAGGTTTGAGCGCCCGCGAGAAGCACTGGAGTTCGTCCAGCCGGGGCTTCCCATAGACTAGACGTCACGTATGCATCGCACGAGATCCTCCCGGCACGGGTCGACTGCCGGGCAGCAAGCGTGCTCCTCCGTCGCGATTCGGACTCGCGGAAAGACCGCTCACGTCCGTAGAAGGGCAGGCGCAGGATCTGCAGAGATGCGGACTGTGGCGTCATGCTGGATTCGCTGGACCTGCCGGCCAGGTTCGCAATACGCTCGCAGACTGCCCGCATAAGATTACTCCGGCTACTCTTCTTATATTGTAATAAGCATGAAATCCAGTTCCGGGAAAGGCAAAAGAACGGGTACGTCTTTCCAACAGAGGCAGCAGGCTCTCGGGCGGACGAAGCCCTCAACCTGTTTCGGGTGCAAACGACCGGTACTCGTATGGCTGTACTCAAGGATGCTTCTGCGACAGCCATGTACGGAATGCGCGGCGCCAACGGCGTCGTCTTGATCACGACGCGCCGCGGAGCGGATGAGGCCGAGAGGTCGC
>CAZXHQ010000137.1:0-8658 GCA_964640145.1 uncultured Rhodothermales bacterium
GAGGGGAAGGCGCTGTTCGAACGGCTCCGCGAGCTGCGCCTGTCACTCGCGCGTGAGCAGGAGGTGCCGCCATACGTGATCTTCCACGATCGAACGCTGGCCGCCATGGCCCGGGAGCGCCCCGTCGATCTGACGAACTTCGCAGCCCTGCCGGGCGTGGGCGAGGTGAAGCTCGAACGGTACGGCGAAGCGTTTCTCGGCGTGCTGCGGGCGTTCGCCGTGCGGGAGGTCACGGAGCGGTCGGCGCCTTGTACTAACCCGACCTTCCTTCCGCCCGCCGGCGGGCGTAGTGATGCCGGATGGCGTCGATGATGACGGCGACGACGATGACGGCCCCCGTCACGACCCGCTTCATCGGTTCGGACGCCCCCATCTGGGCCAGCCCCGTCTGGAGCACACCGATGATCAGCACGCCGAAAAAGCTGTTGATCACCGAGCCCCGGCCGCCCATCAGACTCGTCCCGCCGATCACGACCGCGGCGATCGCGGAAAGCTCCAGGCCGATGCCGGCGTTGGGATCGGCCGTTTCGAGGTACGCCAGGTGGAACACGCCGCCCAGCCCTGCGAGCAAGCCTGCGAGCGTGAACACCGCGACCTTCACCGGACGCGGATCGATGCCCGACAGCCTGACCGCCTCCTCGTTCGTTCCGATCGCGACCATATAGCGTCCGAAAACGCTCCTGGACAGGATGACCTGGCCGACGATGACCACGCCGAGGGCAATGAAGAACGCGGCAGAGAGACCGATGCCTTCGATGGGATCGCCGAGCGGCGCGATGCCCGTCCCTACGTAGAGCGAGCGGGAGCCGGTCACCAGATACGCGGCTCCGCGGGCTACTTCCAGCATGCCCAGCGTGACGATGAACGACGGGATGGCCCACCGCACCGTGATCAACCCGTTGACGGCGCCGCTGAGCAGGCCTACGCCGAGGCACACCGCAAGTCCGGGAAGCAGACCTAGCTCCCAGCGAACCAGGGCGACCCCGAGCACGGCTGCGCACAGCGCCATCACCGATCCGACCGAGAGATCGATCCCGGCGATGACGAGCACGAAGGTCATGCCCACGGCGATTACGCTGAGCGCGGGTATCTGATTGGCCAGCGTCGTGAAGGTGATCCGCGAAAAAAAGTGGTCGGTCGTGACGCCGAAGAACGCCACGAGGAGGGCGACGACGGCGAGCAGGCCGAGCACTTCGGCCAGGCGGCGTGAACCATGCGCACGGATAGACCCCACTACGCCTGTTGCGTCCATCATTCCGCTGCGCTTCGCGTGACGTATTCGCTGATGGCGGCCGACATGATGCGCTCCCTGGACCACTCGCCACGTTCGAAGGTGGCGGCGATGCGGCCGTCGGATAGGACGGCGATCCGATCGCAGATCGCCATGAGATCACGCAGCTCGCTGGAAACGAGCACGAGGGCTTTCCCCCGCGCAGCGAGGTCGCGCAGCAGCCCGTAGACCAGCTGCTTCGCCCCGACGTCTATGCCCCGGGTCGGTTCGTCGAACAGCAGCACCTCGCAGTTGCGCAGCAGCCATCGTGCCAGCACGACTTTCTGCTGGTTGCCGCCGCTAAGCTCTTCTACGGGCTGCTCGACGGACCGAGCCTGCACCGCGAGATCTCGCCGAAAGCGCTCGACGATTTCGGTCTCGCGCGATCGGTCGATCCAACCGGGTGAGCCCGCCGCGCGCCGGACGTCTGCCAGCGTCGTATTGACGCGAACCGACTGGGGAAGTAGCAGCGCCTGCTGCTTGCGATCCTCCGGGATCATACCGATTCCGGCGCGGACGGCATCGCGCGGATGGGAGATGCCGACGGGCGCGCCGTCTCGGAAAACCCGCCCCCCTTCCGTCGGATCGGCCCCGAAGACGGCGCGCAGCGTCTCGGTGCGGCCCGATCCTACGAGGCCGGCAAATCCGAGAATCTCACCCCGCCGCACTTCGAAACTGACGTCCCGTACGTGCGTCGCGCGCCGAAGACCCTCCACGCGCAGGGCCACCGGACCGCTCGGCCGTTCATCGACGTCGAGCGGTTCCAGAATCTCCCCTCCGACCATGGCCTCTACGATCTCAGCCACCGTAAAGCCGGCCACCGATCGGGAGGCGACGACCTGTCCGTCGCGCAGCACGGTGACGCGGTCGGCGATCCGCCGAATCTCCTCCATTCGATGGCTGATGTAGAGAATGCCCACGCCGGCGCGCCTGAGGCGCCGCGCGTTGTCGAAGAGCAGATCGATCTCGGGGTCCGTCAGCGCAGCGGTCGGCTCGTCGAGGATGAGCAGCCGGCAGGGCCGAGCGAGTGCCGAGGCAATTTCGACGAGCTGCTGCCGTCCGACGCCGAGCCGGCTTACCGCGATGGCCGGGTCGACCGATTCCAGCCCAACCTTCTTCAAGGCCTTCCGCGCCTCCTCGCGGAGCCGCACGAAATCGACGAATCCGGCCCGGCGCGGCAGCCGGTTCAGGAAAAGGTTTTCAGCGACACTGAGGGTCGGTACCAGGTTCAGCTCCTGCATAACCATCTGAACGCCGGCGGCTTCCGCCTCGGCTTTCGTCGTCGCGACGTACGGCCGCCCCCCGAGCACGATCGTGCCGGCGTCCCGCAGAGTCAGGCCCGATATGATGCGCGACAGCGTCGACTTTCCCGCTCCGTTAGCCCCTACGAGAGCATGAATCTCCCCGCGTCCGATGGTCAGGTCGATGTCGATCAGGACGGGCGCGGCATAGCTCTTGTGCAAGCCTCGAACCTCCAGCAGCGGCGTCTCGCCCGGCATGGTATTACAGGCTTTCCGCCGTCACCACTTCGACGGGCGTCTGGCGATCGTACGGCACGGTGCCGTCCTCCAGGACCTCGAGAGCGAACTCGATGCCGTATACGGCGAGCCGGTCGCCGTGCTGGTCGGCGGTCGCGAGGACTCTCCCGTCGCGCACCATCTGACGAATCGCATCGATGTTGTCGAATCCGACGATCAGGATCTCGCCCGTCTTACCGGCCTGGCGCACGGCCGCCGCCGCGCCGAGCGCCATGTTGTCGTTGCTGGCCAGAATGGCATCCAGCCCGGGATGGGCATTGATCATGGCGGAGGCCACCGTGTTGGCCTTCGCCTGTTCCCACTCCCCGCTTTGAACGTCCACCACCTCGATCCCGGCCGCATCCATCGCATCCTGAAATCCCTGCAGCCGCTGCTGCGCATTGAAGGCGGTCGGGATCCCTTCCAGGATGGCGACCTCGTCGCCCGACTGCAGACGGTCGGCCGCCACGGCGCCTACCATCCGCGCACCTTCTCGGTTGTCCGGCCCTACGAACGGGATGTCGATGCCCGCTTCCTCCAGCGTCGCCTCGTCGAGCCTGTTGTCGATGTTTACGACGACGATGCCGCGATCCATCGCCCGCTTCAACACGGGGACGAGCGCCCGGCTGTCGGCGGGCGCGATCACGAGGGCGTCGACGCCCGTGGCCATCATCTGCTCGACGAGCGCCACCTGCTGCCCCAGATCGCTCTCGTTGCGGATGCCGTTGACGATCAGGTCGTAGGCGTCGCCGTGCGCGGCCTGATGGGCCTCGGCGCCCTCGGCCATCGTCACGAAGAACTCGTTGGCGAGTGACTTCATGATGAGGGCGATGCGAGGCCGTTCCTCGCCCCCGGATGCCCTCTGCGCGGACGGTTCGTCCGCCGACCCGCCGCAACCGGTCGCAATGAAGGCAGCGAGGAGGAGGCCGGCCAGGTAGCCGCGCCTCCCGGCGATATGTGGGACGTGCATAGGAATACGTAATCGTGCTGCGTGAACCACCTTCATCGTGCCCCGTCGCCGACGGGCACGCACCCATGCATGATAGCATTCAGGGCGGAAAGGTGCTCGCTCCGCACTCGACCGCCGCCCGCAACGTCGATGCGCCAGCGCGGCCGGACGCCCGCGAGGACGCTCCGTCGATCTCAGCGCTGCAGCACGACCGACGTCGTTGCGCTGACGCCGCTGCTCGAGGCGCGCACAAAGTACGTTCCGCTAGGAAGACCGTCGGTCTCCAGAACGAACGTGACGATGCCCGCGCGGACGGGGCCGTCGTGCAGCGTGCGCACTCGACGACCGAGCGCGTCGAAGACGTCGACCCGCACGCGCGCGGACCTGCCGGCCTCCAACGCGATCGAGGTGGCGGCGGAGGCGGGATTGGGATAGCCTCGCAGCGCCAGGGTTTTCGGTACCACGGCCGGGTCGCCGGACGCCACGTCGGCGGCAAGCATCGGCTCGAGGACATAAAGCCCGCTCGTCATGCCGGATACGACGACGATGCCGCTTTCGAAGTACGGATAGCTGCTCCAGGCACCGAGAAAAGCGAGCTCGTCGCTGCGCGGATAGACGTCGAAGAACGCCACCTCCTCGAGCCCGTCGCCCGACAGCGGTCCCTCCGAATCGAAGACGAGTACGCGCAACCCGGCCGTATAATTCGCCTCGTAGACGAGGTTGCCGTGCACGTAGAGGTTGTGATCGATCACCGGCGTCTCTCCCAGATACGTGCCGGCGAAAACGGGATCGTCGAGATCCTGCACGTCGAAGAGGAGCGTTCGCGTTCGCTCGACCAGTCCCCCCAATTCGTCGAGCTCGTCGTTCACCAGGAAGTAGCGGTGGTCGTCCGTCAACCAGCCCTGGTGGGTGTAGGCATGGTCGGGGTAGCCGACTCGGCCCAGCGCGAGCGGTTCGGCCGGATCGGTGACGTCCGTGATGGAGACGCCCACCTCGTCGGCCCCGAGGCAGATGTCGCGGCCCGCATGATCCTCATCCGGACCGCCGTATCGCACGCACTGCGCGTCGTGCGTGTATCCGCGCCCGTGGCTCGGATTGTAGCAGCCTGCAAACGCCGGATGCGCCGGATCGCTCATGTCCACGATGTGGGGACCGGGGCCGCAGCTGAATTCGGGCGGCGTATTCTGAGGTCCCGTTATGCCTAGGATGTACGCATAATCCGCCGCATCGTTGACCGCGACATTGTGTGCCGACCCGAACGTATCGTAGACGGCGGTCGCTTCGAATTCGACCGGAGCGTCCGTCACCTCTCGCAGCTTCGAAAGGTCGAATACCTGCATCCCGTGGCTGCCGGCGTTGTCCGCGACCACGACGGCGTGATCGTTGACCACCTTGACGTCGCGCCAGATGCTGGCGACGGACTGCGTGGGGAGGCTGCCGACGAGGACGGGATGCTCCGGATCGCTCAGATCCACGAACGCCGTACCGTCGGTTCGTCCGACGAGAGCGTACTCGGTGCCGGTCTCGGGGTCGGTCCAGCCCCAGATGTCGTTGAGCTCCTCCGTGGGGTCCGAACCCAGGTCACCGACCGGCAGGAAGGCGAGGAGGTCGACGTGGCGGCATCCATACCCGGCAGCAAGCCCGCCCACACAGGCCCGCCGTCCCTCGATCCGTTCCAGCGAGGACGCCCCGCCGACGAAGGTCGCCGCCAGTTCCCAGTCGCCGACTCCTCTCTCGAACACGTAGGCACGCTCGGCCAAACGGGTACCTGCCAGCGCGTGATCGGCGGAGAGGGACACTGCGTGTCCGAAGAAGCCCTGGACCTCCGGCAGCGGATCCGCGATCGTGTGCTCGAGGGAATACCTCTCCGCTTCCTCGTCCCGCTGAAAAAGATGAGCGGCTCCACCGAGGAGCGCGCCGACGAGAACCCGCGCCCCAGCCATCGAAACGTCCCATCCGAAGTACGCCGCGACGGCGTTGGGATCCCGCAAGACGTCCGTTTCCGACCAACTCTCGGACAAAGCATCGTAGCTGAATGCGTAGACCGCCCCTAGGCCGCCCTGGTGGCGCGGGCTTCCGATCACGAGGCGGCCATGCTCGCCGTCCATCGCCCGCGCAAATCGGTTGCCTCCCTCCACCCCGCTGCCCGAAAGCTGCTCGCGGATGGACCACGCGCCCGTCGCCTCGTCCTTCGCGAACACGTACGCCATCCCCGCTCGGTTTCTGCTGTCGGGCGCTCCGACCACGACGCCGGGCCCGACGACGGCCACGGAATACCCGAACAGGCCGCTATCCTGCAGCCCCCCTTCAAGGCGCCCGCTCTGCAACCAGCTTCCGTCGGACTGACGCTCGAACACGTAGGCTGCACCGTGATCCGCCTCGGACGGTGCCCCCACCGCCAACAGCTCGCCGGATGCATCCACGGCCATCCCGAATTCGGCTCCCATCACGTGGGAACTGGCCTGCAGGACGTGGGAGCGCACCCATGCATCCGACGTCTCATCAAAATCAAACACGTAGACGGCGCCGGCGCCGGAGGATTCCGGCGCTCCGATAAATGCGCGCCCGCCGTCCAGCGCAATGGCGCGACCGAATGCCTCATCGCGCTGGCTGCTCGTCAGCGTATCGGTCGGTACCCAGTCGCCGCCGATCTTCCGGTAGACGAACACGGAATTTTTGATCAGAAACCGCCCCTCCGGCTCTCCCACGAAGGCCCATTCGTCGGTGACCGCTACGGCGTCACCGAACTGCTTCAGAGAGGCCTCATCGCCGACCCTCACCGTCCGCTGATCCTGCGCTGCAGCGCTCCTCGTACCGACGGAAAGCACGGCCAGTACGCAGAGCGGATACATGACCGAAAGAACTCCTCGACGTCCCGTAGAATCTTTCCGCAATCGGAATAGCGTGTCCATGTATGCATGTTCGATGCTCATCGCGCGCTGCACTCGAGAGCGACGTCCGGCAGCGAAGCGGCTCCCACATGCGGCGTTCTCTACGACCGCTACTCTTCCAGGAGGTTCTCGTCGTCGGACGCCCCCAAATCTTCGTACACTTGCGCATCCAGCTTGTGATCGGGCTCCACGTCGAGCTGCCGTGCCTCCGCCCTGGGTGCTGCCTGCGGCTTCCCTTCGGGGCGCTCCGGCATCGACGTCGCGTGAACCCGGTAGATAGGCTCCGGCATCTCGATGCCTGCACCGTCCAGCGCCGCCTTCACGAGGCGGATCGCCTCACTATGCACCTTCAGATAGTCGGCTTCGCGCTGATCGACCCAGCCATGGAAACGCACTCTGACGGTCGAGTCCCCGAGCTCGATTAAGCGGGCGAACGGCGGGGGGTCCTTCATGACGCCGCGCATTCCGTCCAGCGTTTCCACTCCGACGGCCATGGCGCGCTGGAGGTCCTCCTCCGTGCCCACGCCCGCGTCGAACGTGAAGAGTCGGCGCGGATTGATGGTATAGTTGGTAAGAGGATTCTTGAAGACGTGCGCATTGGGCAGGCGGACGTGGTTGCCCTCGAAGGTAAGCAGCACGAGCTCCCGCGAGGTGAGGCGGACGATGCGCCCTTCGAATTCGCCCACCCTCACCTGGTCGTTGACCGAGAACGGACGCCGAATGCTGAGCAGCATTCCCGCCAGATAATTCTCGACGATGTCCTGGAATGCAAAGCCGATGGCCAGGCCGACGATGCCGGCCGTACCCAGCACCGCCCCCATCAGAGCCGTGATGCCCAGAATGTCGAAGGCAAGTAAGAATCCCACCGCTATCAGGATCCCACGCACAAGACGACTGACGAATCCCCATAGCAGCGGGTTGAGGCCCGTCCACGCCGCCGGGCCCCGCCACCGTCCGAGGAAGAGGCTTGCGAGCCAGAAGAGCAGGATGACGATCAAGGCTACGCCGAGGACGGGAAGCTGAGACACGAAATTGTCCCAGTACTCCTGGACCTTCGCCACGGCCGGCGTGATGCGCGTTTCCACGTCGGTCGCCGCTTCGACGTCGTTGACGACGTACACCACGCCGTCGAGTCCCGCCGTCAACTCCTCTACGCGCCGGCGCGCCTCCGGCTGATCGACCGATCCGTCCAGGCGAACGACGCCTTCGGTGACCGACACGTCGACGGAAGAGAACTCCTCTACACTCGAAAAGATGGCGCGCAGGCGGCCCGCCAACAGCGAGTCCGGCACCCCCGCCGCCCGCTCCGGCTCCGCAGCTTCAGGCACCTGCTCGAGCAGCTGTGCCGAGCCGTCTGCGGCACCCATCAGCCACAGCGCCGACAGCAGCGCCGCCGCAGCAAATCGTTTCATGGATCCTCTCATTGCCTTCTCCTCGCTGCACGGGCCGCCTACACCGTCTCACCGCGGCAGGACGTCCGCCGCGCGCATGCGCGCGGGGTTCGCGTTCGCACCGAACATGATCCAGATGGTCGTTCGCCCCCCGGCCGGATCCGTCACGTGTCCCGAGGCCCACTCGCTCAGCCCGCCGGCCTCGAGCTCCTGCATCAACCGGCTCTTGATCGTGCGCTCGTGGTCGGAGCCGCGGCTGGTGGAGCTCCCGTGGATCACCTCGACCTTCGATCGACCGCGCCGAAACGCTTCCTGTACGCAGCGGCGCGCGATGTAGAGTCCATCGCGCACCGTACATCCGTGCAGGTCGACGGTGACCGTGGTGCCGTCATCCTGGAATCGTCTTGGGAAGCTCATGTCAGGTCGTCGCTGCCGCGCGCATTCGTGCCCCGGCATCAGACGATGATTATCCGGCGGAGTTCACAACTTTGCGGACCATGTGAGCGTTGAATTCATACCAATGAACGTAGAATCGAAGTGTCGAAAAGAAACAGTCCTCTCACAAAGTAGACGACAATATGGCTAAGCAAGAACCGATCAAGCAGGAAGGGGTCGTCACCGAGGCGCTCCCGAACGCCCA
>CAZXHQ010000138.1:0-3559 GCA_964640145.1 uncultured Rhodothermales bacterium
GTCATGCATGCTGCCAGGATCGTCACGGATGCGCCGATCAGCAGCAGCGTGAGGAGTTTCGCTCGACCGTTCGCTGAATCTTTCAACATGGCAGGCGTCTTGAGGTCCATGTGAGCACGCATTACCCGGAGGCGGATCCGCCTGAGAGGTGGGACCGCCTCCGTTCGGCGCGCCGCTCTCAGGCGGGTTATGAGACCAGGAGGTTATCGAAATGGAGAGGCCGTACGGGTCCTATTCATCATCCTCTTCATGGGGATGCTCTCGGAGCAGTTCTTCGGGTGAATAGAACCCGCTCTTGTCGCGGATCGCTTCGCGCACCGCCTCGACCGTGGACGGCGAGACGGCGGAGGCTTCGTTGCCGAAGGCATTACGCACGTAGGTCAGCACGGCCGCTACCTCTTCGTCGCTGAGCAGCCCTTCGAAGGGCGTCATCGGCACCTGTCCCCCGTAGCGCTTGCCCAACACTTCAATCGGGCCCTGGAGACCTTTGAGTGTCAGCTTGATCAGACGCTCTTCGCTGCCGGTCACCCACCGGGTACCCGCCAGCGGAGGAAAGCCGGAAGCCGACAGTCCCTCACCGCCGAGCTGGTGGCACGTGGCGCAGTATCCGTCTCGGCCGTAGATCTCCTTGCCCTTGTTGAAGAGCGCCAGATCTTCTCCGTCCAACGTCGTGCGCAGCTCTCGCTCCTGCAGCTCGGTTACCTCCTCGCCGTTGAGGTGCGCGCGCGCCGTGGCATGCGCGTGCACCATCCACTCGTCGAGCGGCTTCGTGGCGGCTTCCGTCAGAATGCGGAGGCCCTCCTCCCGCTCCAGCCACGAGGCGGCCACGATGGCCTCGAGGCGAACCCGGCCGTGCTCGTCGCCGGCGGCCTGCAGGAGCAGATTCGCCTGATCGGCAATCTGATGTCCTCCGTAGCGAAGCACGCGGACGGCTGCCGCCCGGGTCCGGAAGTCGTCCGCTTCGAGCAGACGCCGGAGCAGGGTTTCGTCGATCTCATTCAGCCCCCACGTCACCCACAGCGCTTCCACCAGGTGATGTTCGTGTCGGGGGTCGTCCGTATCCAGACCGGCAACCCACGCCTCGAGCACCGGGAGCACCTCGGTCGCCTCTCGACCGCGGAGCTCGCGCCGGGTGCGATAGCGGGTCCGGTACTCCGACAGCTTGAGGTTGTCAAGCAGCACCTCGACGTCGGCGCCGGCAATCTCCGCCGGTTCGACCAGCGGACGGGTCGGATACGTAATGCGGTAGATGCGTCCATGTACGTGATCGCGGAGCGGATCACGCGCATTGTGCTGCATATGCCCGATCAGTACGTTGTGCCAGTCGACCACGTACAGCGAGCCGTCCGGCGCGAACTCCATGTCGACCGGACGGAAGTTCGGGTCCGTGCCCTGCAGCAGGTCCTGGCGGTGGTAGGTCGCGTAGCCCGTGCCGTCGTCCACCATCGCGTGCTGCTTCGTGCCGAGAAATCCGATCGTGTTGTTGATGAGCAGGTCTCCCTGCACCTCGTCCGGAAAGTGACGGCTCGAAACGAATTCCAGTCCCGAGGTGGGCCTCACCTGGTGGTCTTCTTCGATCAGGTTGAAGGACTTGTGGGTCGATACCCCGTATCGCGGCTTCACCGACCCGGGCATCATCCACCGCACGTCCGGACTCGACGTCTCGGCGAAGAAGTTCTGCCCCCAGTCGTCGAAGGCTATCCCCCAGGGGTTCGGAATCGCCAGCTGCGCGGTACGCTCCAGGTGGTGCCGCCGCGGATCGTAGCGGTAGAAGCCGCCGTTCGTCGCACGGACCGGTCCGTAGGGGGTCTCGACGTTCGTATGCAGAAAGACGCCCTCGCCCATGTAGATCGCCCCGGAGGGGTCCAAACTAAACGCGCTGATGGCGTGGTGGGTGTCGTGGTCGTCGAACCCGCTCAGAATGATCTCTTTCGTATCGGCCCGGTCGTCCCCATCGGTGTCTGAGAGGAGCACGAGGTCGGGCGCCTGTGAGACGTAGACCCCTTCGGGGGCAAGCTCGAAGCCGACGGGCAGGTGCAGGCTGTCCGCGAACGTCGTCTGCCGGTCGGCCCTGCCGTCCCCGTCGGTGTCTTCGAAAATGAGGAGCTTGTCGTTGGGCCGGTCGTCACCGGGCCTCCAGTGCGGATAGGTGGGCATGGTGGCCACCCAGAGCCGTCCCTGGTTATCGAAGGAGAGCTGAACTGGATTCGCCAGGTCCTCGAACTCCCTCTCGGAAGCAAAGAGCTCGATCTTGTATCCCGGTGCGACCTGGAGCTTTTCCAGCGCCTCTTGGCCGTAGAGGTAGCGCGGCTCCTCGCCCTCCTCGCCGGGCTGGTAGTTCGTCTCCACGGGAGGCAGCGGCGTCGTCTGCGCGTCCGCCGCAGCGAGGTCCATGCGCTCTCCCTGCAGCGCGCGCCAGACGGCGGAGTCGCGCAGCACCGTCATCTCACGAATCTTGGCGATTTCGGCCGGGTAGTTGTCCGGACCGAAGGGTTCGTAGCGGCGTCCGAAGACGTGCACGCCGTTGGGCATCTTGAAGTCCTTGTGCCAGAACCAGTTCTTTTCCAGTACGGCGTCGAGCACCAGCCTCCGGTGGTCCGTCCTCTCGGGAGATCCTCCGAAGACCTCATCCGCGAGAAACGCGGCGAATCGTGCGTAGCCCGCGTCGGTCAGCTGAAATCCGTCGATGGTCAGCGGCTCGTCCGTCGAGCGATACCAGGAGCTGGAAGGAGAAAAGGCATCCACGAACAGCACGTCGTGCTTCGCGGCCGCCTGCCGCATCGCCTCGGTGTACAGCGCAAGGGGAGCATTCTCCTCCTCACCGTCCGGGAGGTCGTGCATGCTGGAGAGATCCTCGAAGGCGATCGGGGATACGAGGGCGAGCTGGGGCGGCGCCTCGCCGTTGTACCGCTGGCTCAAGGTATGCCGGATGAAGGCCTCCAGCTCGGCCTTATAGGTTTCGACCCCCTCTTCACCCTGGAAGGACTCGTTGTACCCAAAGAAAGCGACGACGACGTCCGTCTCGAGCCGCGTAAGCCATTCGTCCGGCGTTTCGAAATGGCCCTCGCTTCCGGAATCGCGGGCGAGCTCGGTCTGAAACTTTTCGGCGCCGGGAAAAGCCCAGGGGGACGCGCGGCCCGAGTGCGGTCTGAATCCGGGCGTATTGCCGGCGTCGCACATGTTGCGAATGGTAAGCCGGCTGTCCGGATAGCGGAGGTGCACTTCGGTTTCGAAATGGCCGAAGTTCATCATCCGCGAGCAGAGATTGTTGCCGATCAGCGTGACCCGGGCCTCTTCCTCCAGTCGCAGCGGCTCCGAACTCGAGCGGACGAAGTGCAGCGTGGCGGCCGCGACGAGCATGAGCACAGCGACCGGGTACATCAACCTCGAGAACATTCGATCGTTCGTGTCAATGACTATTGCGAAACCGTACCCGGAACGTCTCAGGGCGACGCCGTGCCAGTCCGGATCCGGCCGGTGCTTCCAGCGGCCCTGCTGATGCGCGTACTCGCCCTGGATGCAAGAAACGGCACGACACCCGTCTAAGGATCCCTGCAGC
>CAZXHQ010000138.1:3659-8639 GCA_964640145.1 uncultured Rhodothermales bacterium
CCTGCAGCGTCAGAAGTTAACGACTGAACGGCTCGGATGATATAGACGCACCCGGTCGCACGGCCTCCGAAATCGCCTCATCGCGAGTAGGTCGTTCCCTTCATCCTCAGCGACCAGGGCGCGGCGAAGTCGGAATCCGAGCGAGATCCTGGCGCTCCACGTCCTCGACCATCATGGCCTCGATGATTTCCGCGACCCGCGAGGGGTCTTCCCGTTCCATCAGGTAGACGTGCGTGCCGCGCGGATCGTCGACCCAGGTATTGCACCCCTCTTCGTCTACTTCGGCCCGACCGGGCCGGCTCAGGTTCCAGTAGCTCTCCGGGCCCCGTACCGCGGCCAGAACGGCCGTCTGATCCCAGCTCATCCGGCCGTTGACCAGCGGTTCGGAGGGATGGCCGGCATAGGCGCGCCGGACCGGATGCAGCTCGTCCAGCCCGGCCAGGGCGGTGCCGGTGAGGATACGTTCCCCGATCTCGTACCCCGACAGGAGAATGCGCGTCGGCCACGTCCGGAGCGTCGGGCCGGTGTACCGCGCGCTGCCGCGTGCCCGGAAATTGTGCTCGCACCCCTCCGGATACCGGACCGAGGGGTCGGGCAAGAAATGGCCGCCCATGACGACCAGATGATCCACTTTCTGTTCGACGAGTTCGACGCCGGGCAGCGAGCTGTGCTCGTCGGGCTCCGACCGAAGCAGATCATACAGGTTGTTGAGATGGCCTACGCTAACGATCACCACTCCGTTCGTCCCGGCTTCGGAAAGCACCCGCCGATAGACGTCCACCCCATCCGGGTAGGCGGCGCGTGTAGGAGCGCGATGCCCGTACAGGGCCGTATCCAGAGCGATCTCCTTGAAGAACCCGGCGGCTTCGCGACCGACCAGGTCCCCCTGGTAGGCGCCGACCGGAACGTCGGTCCGCCCGTAAAACGCGTTGATCGCCGCCGTCGCACCGGCGGAATGCGGACCCTTGTTGTTCACGATCGTGGCCAGGATGTTCGCCTCGCCCTGGCGTTCCAACGCATGCAGCATGGCAAGCGCTCCTGCATCGTCGCAGTCGGTGGTCATATCGGTATCGAAAATGATGGCCACCGGTACGTCTCGACGGCAGGACGTCAGCAACAGGATGCAGCACAACACCGGACCGAACCATGGAAGGCCGTCACGAATTGCCAAGGGACGATTGAATCGGGACGTCATTATCGATCGTAAGGATAATTGTCGAGGAGCACGACGCGGATCGCCTGCGATCGTTGGGGCACGCACCATCACCAGGTATCGGCGTCGCTTCTTAGGGAGCTATACGTCGTGCTAATTCCATCGCCTCATCTTCTTTCCATGCACGGCTCCACTCCACCGCGGCACGGGCAAACGTCCAGAGGCGCACCCGCTCGTATTCCACACCCAGCAGGTCCGAGAAGCGGCGCATCGTCCCCTCCGGATCTGAGCGCAGCCTGCCCGCACAGTTCATCAGGTGCTGCGTGGCGTCGTAGGCCGGATCGCCGAGGAATGGCTTCGGGTCGATCACCAGCCACGGCTCCCGCTGCGCCTGAAGAACGTTTCCGGCGTGAAGATCGGTCGCCAGCAGCACGTTTCTGCTTGCCGTGCGGGGCAATGCGTCGAACAGGTGCAGGCCCTCGCGAATGAGCCCCCCGTCGGTCCGACGGTCGGCCTCCGACAGCCAGTATGTCGTCATGGCCGTCAGAGGGCGGAAAGGATGCGGAGCCGGCGGGGAACGCCAGAGGCGGCGAAGCAGCCGTGCGATCACGACATCCTGTTCGGATTCCGGCAAGGCGCGCAGCGCCGTTCCCGGCTCGCACCGTTCGAGGAGCATCGCGCCGACCTCGGCATCGGCCTCGAGAAGACGCACCGTCGGGTCACCGTTCCAGAAACGCAGACCGTCAAGTTCGTGCTCGCCCTCCATGTGCGGCATCCCCAGCTTCAGCACGGCGGACGTTCCATCCGTGCGAACGACCGGGGCCACCCACGCACAGCTCACGTCGTCGAACGGCACGCCCAGCGTAAGCGACCATCGGCTCTGGAGATCGCGCACTGCGAAGGGCAGTCGCTCCAGCCATGCCATCCGCTCAGGCGCCATCCGGCAGGCCGCTTCCAGCTCCTTTGGGAATGTCATCGAGCATCGTGCAAGCATTGGAAGGATACGACGTTCTTTCGACATGCGTTACGCTTTTGAAACAGCAAGCGGTCCGCGATGATACTATTTGTTTCGGACGCGATATTTATGGGCATCTTCCGTAGGTCTTCGTGCAATGGACCGAAGCGACATGGCTGCAACGTCCGATTCCGGAATGCTCCACCGGCTCGGATGCGTTGAGTTCAAAGCCGACTTCGAATCCTTCGGTATTATTGAGATCAGCCTCACCGTCACCGACGTGCTCGGCTATAGGGTAGAGGAGTGCTCGCGGCGCGGATTTATGCTGGATCGGCTTATCCATCCCGATGACGTCGCGCTGGTGGCCGCGCGGATTATGGACGCGTTCGAGGCCGAGCCGGTCGAATTCCGTTTCCGCGCCGTGAGGCGCGACGGAAGCACGGTCGACATGCGGGCGCTTCTTGCACCCTGCGAGCCGGACGAAACGGGCAGGCCTTGTTTCGAAGGCCTGATCCACGAGCACCGGGCAGGGGCGGAGTCGTCCGACCTTTCCGAGCAGCGGCTTCAGCTGGCGCTGGACTCGGCCGACATGGGAGTATGGGACTGGCGCCTCTCCG
Source organism: uncultured Rhodothermales bacterium (assembly GCA_964640145.1). GTDB lineage: Bacteria > Bacteroidota > Rhodothermia > Rhodothermales > VXPQ01 > CAZXHQ01. Next base: position 6,385 of record CAZXHQ010000138.1, read on the forward strand.
AATGGACGATTTTCTGGTCCGACCATGTCTTCCGCCTCCATGGGACCACGCGAGAAGAGGTCGGCGATCTCTTCGAAAATTACCACTCGATCGTCGATCGCATCCATCCCGAAGATCTGCCTGCGCTGGAACGCATCGTGATGCGTGCCCTCCGTGCCGGCGAAGACTACGCCGTCGAGTACCGCGTCAATCTGCCCGACGGCGCCCGGCGGTGGATACACGTGAGAGGACGCATGTACTTCGGAGAAGACGGGCGGCCGGCCCGAATTGCCGGCACGGCACAGGATATTACGGCGCGCAAGACCGCCGAGATCGCGGCGCAACGTGAACTTGCGGAGCGCCGACGGGCGGAAGAACAGCTAACCAGGCTCACCGAGACGCTGGAGGAGCGCGTACGGGAGCGGACGTCCGAGCTGGAGCGCGCCAACGCGCAGCTCAGGCAAGAGGTCGCCGAACGCGTCCGTGCCGAGCGCGAGCTCGAGCGCCTGAACCGCCAGCTCGTACAGAGCAATCGTGAGCTTCAAGACTTCGCCCATGTCGCATCCCACGACCTTCGCGAGCCGCTCCGGAAGATCACGACGTTCGGCGATCTGCTGAAGGCAGAACATGCGGAGCATCTTCACGGCGAGGGGCTCGTATTTCTCGAGAGGATGCAGCATGCGGCCGAACGAATGACGCACCTGATCGAAGGCCTGCTCCAGTTCTCCCGGGTGCGGTCGGGCGGCGAGCCGTTCGCACGGATCGACCTCAACGACATCGTGCGCGACGTGCTGTCGGATCTGGAGATTGGCATCGAAGAGGTCGATGGGCGGGTCCGCGTCCAGAATCTACCCGGCATCGACGCGGATCCGACCCAGATGCGGCAGCTCTTTCAGAATCTGATCAGCAATGCGCTGAAATTCCGGCGAGCGGATGTCGTACCCGTAATCGAGATCGAGGCCACGACCCTCGATCGCGATCATGCGAGCGATGAGGCCGGCTACCGTCTACTTGTAAAGGACAACGGGATCGGCCTCGATGAGAGATATGCTGAGCGCATCTTCGCCCCGTTCCAACGGCTGCGTCCCGAGTACGACGGCACGGGAATGGGTCTGGCGATCTGCCGTCGCATCGTGGAACGTCACGGCGGAACGATCGCTGTCGACAGCACGCCCGGCGAGGGAACCACGTTTACGATCGACCTGCCGGTCCGACAGCGGAATGCCGGCTGATTCAATCGACGCTTCACCAACGAACTCGTTTCAACCGCTCGCCGCGCGGCATAGTATGCTGGAGAGAAACAGGACTGCAATAAAACGAGGCCGGGTGTTCCATGCGCAGCACGAGAAAGACTGCACGATCGCTTTCAGCGACGATATTGCTCACGGTCCTCCTCGTCGACGTAGCCGGCGCCCAGCGTTCTCGATGCACGTTCCTCCTGTCCGACGAGATCCGCGGCTACACGACGTTGCCGACGGGGGATGTGTTCTGCGCGCTGACGGCCGATCCGAAGCAGCCGCATTCGTTTATCAGCTATGTCCGCGGCACGTCGGGAGCCTTCGACACGGACGTCGGCTCGATCGGGATAGGCGAACACTTCGGACTCTTTCGATGGGGCACGCTCCAGCTTAGCATCGGCGCCGGAATCTTCGCCCAGTTTGATCTGCAATCCGCCTCCTATGACCTGATCAATGCGGATTACCTGATCGGTCTCCCGCTCACGTACCGACTAAAGGGTTTTTCTTCCCGTCTCCGCCTCTACCATCAGAGCTCACACCTCGGTGACGAGCTGCTGCTCCGGGATCCGCCGGTCGCTATCGAGCGGGAAAACCTTTCGTATGAGTCGCTGGAGGTGATCCTGTCGCAGGAGGTCGGAGCGCTTCGCCTCTACGGGGGCGGCGAGATGCTCTTCAACCGTGAGCCGGAGACCCTGGAGGCGATGCTGCTGCACTGGGGCGCTGAGCTGTATCCGTCCACCTACTTTCTGCGTCTCGGGCAGCTCGGTCGGACTCGCTTCGTGGCTGCAGCCGACGTGAAAGCTCCCGCCGAACAACGATGGTCGCCGGCACTGAGCATCCGCGCGGGCCTGGAGTTCGGACAGGCGGAACCGTCCTACCCGTCTCGAAGGTGGAGCATAGTGGGCGAGTACTACACCGGCCCATCCCCGTACGGACAATTCTTCGACGAGCAGGCCACCTACTTCGGCGTCGGAGCGCATCTGAGCCTGTGACGGCGGTGCTACTTCCCGAGCACCGGCTGCACCTGAGCCGACGAGC
>CAZXHQ010000139.1:0-1471 GCA_964640145.1 uncultured Rhodothermales bacterium
GGTTCGCAGGCGAGTATATAGTACGTCTCGTCCTGCGTAAAAAGTTCGCCGAAGTGCCGGCGGATGAAGTTCGCCCGCGGATGGCATTGAAGCGACAGATTGCCGCCCTTCACGGTGTCCAGGAAGTCGAAGCGGATCGGGAAGGCGAAGCCGAACCGCTGGGCCGACGTTCCGAGAACCGCTTCGTGATCCTGGTACATCAGGAAATCGAACGACACCTCGAGCCGGGCGCCGTCGCTCTCGAAGGTGAGTCCGTTCTCCGGCGCAATGAGCTCGAAGGACCACGCATAGTTCGGCACCTCAGACGGCACCCTGGGAATGTGCTCTTTGATCCACTGCCCGCCCCACGGCCCGGGCTCGAACCAGGGCCGGGCCCGAAAGTAATTGCGGCTCATTCGGGTGAGGCCGGCCCGCAGGTCGTCGCCGGACATGAACGCCGGCGATGCCGGACGCTGGCCGTCGACGATCAGGTCGAGGCCAGGCAGCAGATCCGCTTTGTGACGATTCAGGGCGGGCCAGTCGACAAAGTAGAAGCATTTGTACATGGCGCGCGCCTCCTGCGGCGCCGTTCGCCCGAGATTGCACACACTCCCGGCACGGGAACGAAACTGAATCTCGTTTTTCGGAACGTCGACGTAGGCCAGCAGCCCGTCCCATCCCGCCAGCGCGGCCCCCGTGCCGTAGACGATGCTCACGTCGGCGGCCGGATCGGGTCGTACGGCGCGCAGCTTCTCGGGAGAAAAGAAATCCGCCAGCCGACCCGTGAAGCGTGTGCCGAAAAGCGGGTCGCGGCCGCCCAGAAATGGCTCCACGACCTCGTCTATCTCGGCGTCCGTCCGCAGCGCGTCGTCGATACAGACCCACTGCACGCGGAGGCCCAGCCCGGCAAGCGCCGCCTGGAGCTGCCGTCGCAGGTCGGCCCAGAACACGCCGCCGTAGCCGTCCAGCGTCACCCGTGCGTGCCGCGCGATCTCGCCGGCGAGCGCGCGGTAGCCGAGCTTCACGGCACCGGACTCGAGCGGAAAGGCGGGATAGATGTCATACCGGCCGGCCGCCGCAGGCGTGCTGCGGATGGGCGCGAGATCCTGCGTCGTCTTCCGCCGGGGTTCAGCGAACGGATCGATCACTCTCCTTCCACCGGCCGGCGGTAGTCGTCCTCGTAGCGCGAGATGTCGTCCTGCTGCCAGTTGCCGAACGCTACCTCCAGCACCCGTACGGAGCCTTCCTTGCTGGCGAGACGGTGCCTCATGCCGGCCGGAATCCAGATCTCGTCGCCGATCGATGGGTAGAGCACGCGCTCACCGACTTCGACCACGGCTCCCTCATCGAGTACGATCCACAACTCCGCTCGGCCCGTGTGCGACTGGAGGCTGAGGCGCTGCTCCGCTCGCACGGTCATCAGGCTGACCGTCACCTCCTCGTTGTGGGCATACTGCTTGAAGGCGCCCCAGGGCCTTCGAACGTGCGAGAC
>CAZXHQ010000139.1:1571-8611 GCA_964640145.1 uncultured Rhodothermales bacterium
CCTCGTTGTGGGCATACTGCTTGAAGGCGCCCCAGGGCCTTCGAACGTGCGAGACGTCCGGGGCTTCGTCGGGGATCGGTTTCGTCAAGAAATTTGCCATGCTATGGTCTTCCGCTATGGTCTTCCCGAATCGTCTTTCGCTATGGTCTTCCCGTATGGTCTTCTGCCATGGTCTTTCGAGGTGGAAACGGCAGCTAACATCGCCGCGTCATCGCCATCCGCCGTCGGACCCCGCAAAATCGTGGCGGTCCATCAGCGCCGGCTCTCCGCCGTTGGTCACGACGACCTTCTTGAAATTACGGGACGCAATGTGGGCGTAATCGTGGCCCGAGCCTGTGGGATAGATGCCCAGGTAGATGAGCGGCTCCTCGCCCGTGTTGATCGTACGATGCGCCGTGTGTCCGGGGACGTACACGATCTCGTCCCGGCGAAGCGGCACGAGGCGGCTTTCGCGCGTAGCCTCGTCTTCCAGCAGCATGTGGCCCGTACCCCGAAGCCCCACGTAGAGCTCGGCCGCGGCGCGCCAGGCGTGCAGATGACCTTTGGTCAGATGGTACTCCGCCCCGATGCGGCCGGCCGTGATCATGCCTACGCCGTAACTCAGCTGCCCGGCCCCCTCGGCCGGCTCGACCGTCGACACGGTGTATATCACGGGGTCGCCCCGCTTCGACGCGGCCGCATACGCGGCCGCGTCGGCAAAGCAGCCTCTCAGGCTGCTAAGGCGACGCGCTACGGACGGCACGCCGTCGATCGTTCCCTTTTCCGGATCTATCCGGGCGAGCAGGCGCGTGACGCGCTCCAGTGGCAAACCTTCTCGAGATGCTTGATCTTGCAAACCGTTGTCCCGGCGAACTTCAAGGGCGGCGTCAGGGCGCATGGCGGTAATAGGTTACAACAATAGGTAACAAAAGTCAACAAGACATAACATATTCGCAATTCTGAAGGATCGAAAGATCGAGGACGGAGATTAATGGAATACGTCACGCTGGTTGATGCGAGCGACCGCCTCGTCGGCAGGGCCGAGAAGATGGAGGCGCACCGCCGGGCGCTGCTGCATCGGGCGTGCTCCGTCGTGCTGCTGAATGGCGAAGGGGAGATGCTGCTGCAGCGGCGCAATCCGGCCAAGTATCACTCGGGAGGGCTCTGGTCGAACACCTGCTGCACGCATCCGCGGCCCGGGGAATCGCCGCTCGAGGCGGCAGGGCGCCGGCTTCGTGAAGAGATGGGGATGGAGGCGGACCTGGAGCCGCTCTTCGCCTTCGTCTACCGTGCCGAGCTGGAGGACGGCCTCGTCGAGCACGAATACGACCACGTCTTCGGGGGGCGCGGTGACACGGACCCGAGGCCGAACCCGGCGGAAGTGGTGGACTGGCGCTGGGCGGCGCTGTCGGAGGTTGCCCGCGAGCTGGACGAGCGCCCGGAGCACTACACGCGCTGGTTTCCGCCGCTGTTCGAGCGCCTGCAGGCGAGGTAGCGACGGTCGGGAGCGATCCCGAGAAACCCGGCGTCACCCGAACATCCGCCGGACGAAAGCGACGTTCGCGCGCGTGTCCTGGAGCTCGCTGCCGCCGCGTCCGCCCGACTCGATGACGAGCCACCCGTCGTAGCCGATCTCGGCGACCGCCCTGGCGACCGCCCCGAAATCGACGCCGCCTTCGGAGGGGCCTCCCAGCACCGGCGTCATGGGATCGCCGAGCGAGAGCGTCTCCTTGACGTGCATCTCGCAGATCATCTCGTTGCCGAGCCGTCGTATCTCCCCCGGCACGTCGTAGCCGTAGGCCTGGGAGTTGCCGGTGTCGTAGTAGACGCGCAGGTGGTCGGACCCGACGCGGTCGATGATCTCGAGGTTCTGCCGCGCCGTGACCGTGTTCTCCAGGCCCAGTACGACGCCCGCAGCTTCGGCGCGCGGCGCGATCTGACGCAGCGCCTCCACGACGCGCGTGACGCCCTGGGTATCGAGCTCGTATTCGGCAAACGGTCCGTCGCTGAGGTTGCGGAAGTCGCCCGCGGCGTCGCGCAGGCGCAGGTCGCCGTTGCCGAAGAACGCCATCAGAATGTTCTCCGCTCCCAGCGCCGCGGCAGCCTCGACGGCGTCGATGACGTAGACGGCCGCCTGGGGCTCCGACTTGAGGGGGATCTGGTTGAGAATCCCGCCCGCGGCGACGGAGGGGATGCGGACGTCATGCTCGCTCATGAGGTCGAGGTAGGTGCGCCGGACGGCCGGATCGCGCAGCGGAATGCTCTCCGGCGAGGTGCCGACGCTGATCTGCACGCCGTCGAGTCCGGCCTGCGCGGCGGCCGCGAGCGCGGTGGGATCGGCTGCGTGGCCGATGCTCCAGTCGCACACGCCCACGGGGGGCGCCGGTTTCGAGGCGCCGGGCGGGGTGAGGCCGGCCAGCGAGGCGGCGGCGAGGCCGGAAGCCGTCGTGTGGAGAAAGCGGCGTCGGTTCATCGGTCCCCTCTTCATGATGGTGGATCGCGGTCTGGCTACGGTTCGACGACCACCGTCCGGCTGCCGCGGTCGTTCGTGGTGAACGTACGGAGCTTCACGGTCTCCTGTACGGCAACGGGTCCGGTGAAGACGGCGGCGGCGCGGTCCGGCTCGGAGCCGTCCGTGGTATACCGGATGGTCAGGCCGGGCAGGGCCACGTTGGCGCGGAGGAGGCCGTCCTCGATCACGGCACCGGGGGGTGGGATGCGGTACCGTACGCCGAGACGGTCGAGGCGCGGCAGCTCGCGGCGTCCGAGCGCATTGGCGAAGACGTTCCAGTCCGCATCGAGCCGCGTGCGGCGGCGAGCGGGGTCGTCGAGAAGCGCCCAGTCGGGCCGCTCGGCCCACGCTCGCTCGGCGAGGCTGATGAGCCGCGGAAAGATCATGTATTCGAGTCGCCGGCCCGTCTTTACGGTCTCGCTCCAGAGCTGTCCCTGCAGGCCGAGCACGCGTTCACGACCGGCCAGCGTAAGGCGCGTCGCGTCGTCGTAGGCGCCGGCCGGGATCGGTGCGCCCATCAGGTCGCGATCGGCCGATCTGTAGAGATCGAAGGGGATGAAGGCAAACGGCGCCTTCGTGTCGACGAACCCGCCCCAGTAGAATCCGGGCTCCTCCGGGTGCTTGGCGTACGCGAGGTCGAAATAGAATGTGCTGGCGTTGGAGATCACCACGTCGTAGCCGGCGTTGGCGAGGCGGTAGACCGTGTCTTCGGCGCCCCATCCCCAGACGGCGTTCCAGACGTGCGGGCGGAATCCGGCATCGAGGAAAGCCGGATTGGGGACCGGTTCGCCGTCCCGCTCGGTGAGGGCGATCTCCTCCCAGCCCGCCGTGACGAGGCCGTGCCGGTCGAGGATGGCGTCGACCCGGCGCAGGAAATGGTCGTGCAGGTCGGCGACGGCCTCCACGTCGCGGCTCTCGCGGAGGAACGTCCGGCAGGCCGGCGACCGCTCCCAGGCGCCCTCCGGCACCTCGTCCCCGCCGACGTGGACGGACCGGAAGGGCACGCCGGCCTCACGGTACATGGCCGCCACGTCGTCGACTACGGTCTCGATGAACCGGTACGTAGACGGCAGGCACACGTTCACGACGTTGTCGTCGTACATCTGGACGGATTCGTACGTGGATGCATCGAGCGGATCGACAAGCTGGTAGTCGCCGCTGCCGGTGCGGCGCGTCCGGGCCTCCATGGCGACGATCGCCGCCCGGGCATGGCCGGGCAGATCGATCTCCGGAATGACCTCGATGTGACGGTCGCGGGCATATTGGAGGAGGTCCTTGAAGGCCTCGCGCGTATAGAATCCGGAGCTGCGGTCGGTAGCCGGTCCGGAGCCGAGGCTCGGCTGGAGGTGCTCCTCCTCCGTCAGCGTATGCCCGCGCCGTGCGCCGACCTCGGTGAGCTCGGGCAGCTCCTCGATCGCGAGGCGCCAGCCCTCGTCATCCGTCAGATGAAAGTGGAAGCGGTTGAGCTTGTAGGCGGCCATCAGATCGAGCAGGCGCTTCACGGTCTCCGCCTCGTGGAAGTTGCGGGCCACGTCGAGGTGCATCCCGCGGTAGGGAAAGCGCGGCGCGTCGTCGACGACGACCCGGGAGAGGAGGACGCGCGGCATCGCATCGGCCTCGATGCCGGACGGAAAGAGCGCACGAAGTGACTGGATGCCGTAGAAGACGCCTGCCGCGTCGCCGCCGGTGATGCGGATGGGCTCGTCCACCACCAGCCGGTAGGCTTCCGGACCCAGCGAGGCGTCCGTTTCCAGCACGATCGCCGCCCCCGCCTCGCCGCTCGTCCCGAGGAGGCGCTCGATCTCGCCGGCCAGATAGGCGGCCTCGCGCTCCAGGCCCTCGCCGGCGGAGAGGTCCGTGCCGACGGCTACGGTCCCCGGCCTCGGATCGATGCGGGCCGGTCGGGGGAGAATCCGCGGAATGGCGGAGACGTCGATTGCGTACAGCGCGGCGTTCGCCTCGTAGCGGTGGGCCGCCGTTTCGACGGCAAGCCGATCCCCGGCGCCCCGCCGCGTCTGCCGGGCTTCCTCGAAGGGGCGGACGGCCGGCTCGCCGACCGACTCGATCGCCTCCCGGTCATCCCAGACGAAATAGAATCCCGCGGGGGCGTCGCTTTCACTGATGGACCAGGCGCCCGCATCGAACGTGACGCGGTGGCGGCTGCCCGGGCCGATCGGCCCGAACTCGTCGGTCGGCGTGAGCCGGTAGAAGTCGCCGTTGAGGTGTTCGATCGAGACGGTGGGACTGACGCTCTCCGTATCGATCGGTCGCAGAAAGTTGAAGTAGAGCGACCACCCGCCGCCGGGCAGAACCTGCTCGCCCCGGTTGTGAAGGATGAGCTCCGAGACGAATCCGTCCGCCGTGTTGGTCACGACGCCCCAGGATATCTCCACGCCGGAACTCGCGGGGCGCTCGGTTCGACTCGTCGCGCATCCCGCCCAGAGCAGGCAGAAGCCGCAGAAAAGCAGCGCGGCAGGCAACGGTGTTGTAACGCGCACCTTTGACGCGAAGAAATAGACTACCCTGCGAATAAACATAATAGATCCGGTCGGTGACGTTGACGGGCCGCGCGGTCCGAGACGCGCGACGACCCACTCGCCCCCGGCAAATCTAACGATCCTTCAACCACAAACCCACCGATGAACCATGGCCGATTCTCAACTTATCCTCGTATGCGGAGCCACCGGGAAACAGGGCGGCGCCGTCGCGCGCAGCCTGCTGAACGCCGGGTACGACGTGCGCGCGCTGACGCGTAGTCCGAGCCAGGAGCGCGCCCGCGAGCTCGCCGACGCCGGCGCGGAGGTCGTAGAGGGCGATTTCAGCGACCGGGCGTCTCTTGAGCGCGCCGCCGAGGGCGTCTACGGCGTCTTCTCCGTCCAGAATTTCTGGGAAACGGGCTACGACGCCGAGGTCGAGCAGGGGGTGCGCATGGCCGACGTAGCCGACGAGGAGGGCGTGGAGCACTTCGTATACTCGTCCGTAGGCGGCGCCGAGCGCGAGACGGGCATCCCCCACTTCGACAGTAAGTACGAGATCGGGGAGCACCTGCGTTCGCTCGACATGCCCTATACCATTCTGCGCCCGGTCTTCTTCATGAACAACTGGGAGAGCGACATGCTCAAAGAGATGGTGCTCGGCGGGATGCTCGCCCAGCCGCTGAGTCCCGACACCCCCTTCCAGCAAATCGACGTCGACGACATCGGCGCCTTTGCGACCCTCGCCTTCGACGATCGGGACGCATGGATCGGACGGGAGGTAGAGATCGCCGGCGACGAGCGGACGATGGAAGAGATCGCCGAGACGTTCTCCGACGTGATCGGCCGCCGGGTGACGTATCAGCAGGTGCCCTGGGACGATTTCCGCGAACAGGCCGGCGAGGAGTATGCGGTGATGTACCGGTGGTTCGAGGAGGAAGGCTACGAGGCCGACATCGACAGCCTGGAGAAAGAGCATCCCGGCCTCACGAAATTCGACGAATACCTCGTCGCCCACGGCTGGAAGGATGCGGCGGTGGAAAAGGCGTAGCGTCCTCCGCTCGCAGAAGGGCCGCTGGCGATCGGATTTTCGTCGATTCTTTGCGATCTCGAGGCAGAGTGCGGAGTAGGAGGGATGCAGCATCGGCGCCGCGAGGCGCGCGACCGCACTTCAGGTCGACCAGAATCACCTAACAGCACAACTACTCTAATGGCAGCGAACAACACGGCGAACGGGAAGGTGGTTCAGGTAATCGGCCCGGTCGTCGACGCCGAATTTCCGGCCGGCGCCGTGCCCAACATCCTCCACGCACTGACGATCGAGCGCGAGAACGCCGATGATCTGGTCCTCGAGGTTCAGCAGCACCTGGGAGAGCATCGGGTGCGAACGATCTCGATGGATTCGACCGACGGCCTGACGCGAGGCACGGCCGTGACGAATACCGGAGAGTCGATCTCGATGCCGATCGGCGAGGAGGTCCGCGGCCGCCTGCTGAACGTCGTCGGACGCGCCATCGACGGCCTCCCGGAGCCCAGCGTCACGGAGTACCGGCCGATCCATCAGGAGGCGCCGGGCTTCGACGAGCTCTCCACGAGCATCGAGATGCTCGAGACGGGCATCAAGGTGATCGACCTCATCCAGCCCGTCGCCCGAGGCGGCAAGGTGGGCCTCTTCGGCGGCGCCGGGGTGGGCAAGACGGTGCTCATTCAGGAACTCATCAACAACATCGCCAAGGCGCACGAAGGGCTGTCGGTCTTCGCCGGCGTCGGCGAGCGCACCCGCGAAGGCAACGACCTGCTGCGCGAGATGCTCGAGTCGGGCGTGATGACCTACGGCGAGGAGTTCGCCCGGGCCATGGAGGAAGGCGACTGGGACCTCGAGAAGGTCGACCTCGAGGCCGTGAGAGAATCCAACATTTCCCTCGTCTTCGGTCAGATGAACGAGCCGCCGGGTGCGCGCGCCCGCGTGGGCCTCTCCGCGCTGACCGTAGCCGAGTACTTCCGCGATCTCGGCGGCCGTGACGTGCTCCTCTTCATCGACAACATCTTCCGCTTCACGCAGGCGGGCTCGGAGG
>CAZXHQ010000140.1:0-8580 GCA_964640145.1 uncultured Rhodothermales bacterium
ATTTGCGAATTGACGTACTTCGTTCTCGTTTCCGCTCCTTCAGCACACTGGAAAGCATGTTGGGCCGTGTCACCGAGCGTTTGAGCTCCTATCGTCCTGTGCTGGACCGGGTCGTCTTCGCGCTTGCCGTGCTCGGTCTTCTGACGTCCGCACATATCAGCATTCAACAGCAGCGCGGTTTCGATCAGGGATGCACCGGGTTCTCGGCTTCGATGTTCGCCGGGCCGGCCTTCGATTGCGGGGCCGTCACGAGCAGCGAAGCCGGCACGCTTTTCGGCGTATCCAATTCTACGTGGGGGATTCTGTTCTACCTCTTCGTGGCGGGTCTTACGGCGCTCGCCGCCTTCAACGTCCGGGGACAGCGAGCGGCCTTCAAGTCGAGCCGGGCCGTGCTCGTCGTGGGCGGATTTCTGTACTCTGTTTATCTTGTCTACTATCAGTTCGTCGTGCTGGAGGAGCTTTGCGTTCTCTGCCTGCTTTCGGCCGGCATCGTAACGCTCCTCTTGGTCAGTCTTGTCATCGACGTCAACCGTTCCACTGAACAGGGATCTTCCGATCGAATGATTATCAAACCCGCTCGCGAGATGGCATACATGGGCGCCCTCGTCGTTCTGCTCGGCGTGCTCGTCGGGGCCGATCTAGCGTACTTCAGCGCCGCTGAATCCGAGGACGTCTTCGCCTCCGAGCAGGAGGAGGCGTCGTCGCCGCCGACCGTGGAACGGACCGTTTCTCAGCCGGCCGCCCTTCCGGCCGAGTGCACGTACGACCTTGAGAAGGGGAGCGTCGAAAATTACGAGCGTCTGGTCAATTTTTTCGACCCGACCGTCGGCGATCCCGGTGCGCCCGTGACGGTCATCGAGTACTTCGATCCCAATTGTCCGCACTGCGCTACGCTGCATGACGTGATGATGCCAGTGGTACAGTCGCACGCCGATCGGGCCCGGTTCGTCTTTAAGCCGTTCGTGCTGTGGCGACACTCGATCCCGCAGTCGGAAGCGCTGTACGCCGCCGCTCAGGAAGGCAAGTTCTTCGAGATGCTCGAAGCGCAGTACGCCATACAGCAGCCGCAGACCGGGCTCGGGCCGGATCAGCTTCGCTCGATCGCCGAGCGCATCGGAATGGATGCGGCTCACCTGATGCAGCGGCTCGAGAGCGGCATCTTCCAGTCGACGCTGGCGCAGGAGAGACAGAAGGCGGTCGACATCGGCGTCGACAGCACGCCGACCGTCCTCATCAACGGCCGCTTCGTGACGCCGGAGTCGCGGACGGAGGAATGCTTGCGCGAAATGATCGAGGCGGCCGCCGAATAGTTGATCGGCGGCCTGCGACCTCCTTTCTTCTCGAGCCGACCGCACCCGAGTCCGCGCCCATGCCGGGCGCACGTAACAAACAGCCTCTTCGTATGACCGCCGTCCCGGGAACCGAACCGATCGCCGTCACCTCCATCTCCGAGCTCACGATCAACACGCTGCGGTTCCTGGCCGCCGATGCCGTCCAGGCCGCCGAGAGCGGCCATCCCGGCATGCCTATGGGCGCCGCGCCGATGGCCTACGTGCTCTGGAAGCATCATCTGAAGCACAATCCGGCCGATTCGCGCTGGTTCGACCGGGATCGGTTCGTCCTCTCGGCGGGTCATGGTTCGATGCTTCTTTACGGCCTGCTCCACGTCAGCGGGTACGAGATGCCCATCGATCAACTCAAGAATTTCCGGCAGTGGGGAAGCATCACGCCCGGGCATCCCGAGAATTTCCTCGCCGATGGTGTCGAAACGACCACGGGACCTCTGGGCCAGGGATTTGGAAATGCCGTGGGAATGGCGATTGCGGAGAAATTTCTGGCTGCCCAGTTCAACGAGCCGGGGTATGAGATCGTCGACCACCGTACGTACGGCATCTGTTCGGACGGCGACATGATGGAGGGCGTCTCGCACGAGGCAGCGTCGCTGGCCGGTCATCTGGGGCTCGGAAAGCTGATCTTTCTCTACGACGACAACCACATCTCGATCGACGGCAGCACCGATCTTGCCTTTACCGAAGACGTGTGTGCTCGCTTTAAGGCCTACAACTGGCACGTCGAACGCGTCGAGGACGGCAACGACCTCGAGGGAATCGACCATGCGCTGCGGAAGGCCCGGGCCGACGGGCAACGACCGTCTCTCGTCGCCGTGCGCACACGGATCGGCTTCGGCAGTCCCAACAAACAAGATACGTCTTCGGCTCACGGAGAGCCGCTGGGTGAAGAGGAGCTCGTCCTGGCGAAGAAAAATCTGGGATGGCCCGAAGACAAGTCGTTTTACGTGCCGGAGGAGGTGTACGAGCACATGCGCGACGCCGTCATCGATTCCGGTCGGGCAGCGCAGGCGACGTGGCACGAACGACTCGACGGATACCGAGAGGCGCACCAACGCAAAGCCCGGCAGTTCGATGCCTGGCGTGCGGGACGGCCGGCCGATGACTGGGCCGACCGGATGCCGACCTTCGAAGTCGGAGAGACGCTGGCCACCCGCGCGTCCGGAGGGAAGGTGCTCAACGCGCTCGCACCCTCCGTCCCGTACGTCATCGGCGGCTCGGCGGACCTGACGCCCTCGAACAAGACCGACATCAAAGGCCGTGAGGATTTCCAGAAGTCCTCGCCCGCCGGCGGCTACCTTCGCTTCGGCGTTCGTGAGCATGCGATGGCTGCGGCGTGCAACGGCATCGCGCTGCACGAAGGCCTGCGTCCGTACTGCGGGACGTTCCTGATCTTCAGCGACTATATGCGACCCGCCGTGCGCCTGAGCGCGCTCATGAGCCTGCCGGTCGTGTACCTGTTCACGCACGATTCGATCGGCCTCGGTGAGGACGGGCCCACGCACCAGCCGATCGAACATCTGATGTCGCTCCGCGCCATTCCGCGCCTCCGGGTGATCCGCCCGGCGGATGCCGTCGAGACGGCGGAGGCCTGGAAGTTCGCTGTGGAGCGGACCGACGGACCCATCGCGATGGCGCTCACGCGGCAGGGCGTACCGACGCTCGAGGGGACGGGCGCGGGGCTGCGGCGCGGAGCCTACGTGCTCGTCGAGTGCGACGGTGAGCCCGAGATCCTGTTGATCGGGACGGGCAGTGAGGTGCAGCACGTCGTCGCGGCGGCGAAGCGGCTGCAAGAAGACGGCGTGCAGGCCCGTGCGGTCAGCATGCCGTCGTGGGAGCTTTTCGACGAACAGTCGGAGGCGTACCGGGAGGAGGTGCTACCTCGGAGCGTCACCAGACGGCTGGCCGTCGAAGCAGGGGCGTCCAAGGGATGGGAGCGCTACGTAGGCCTCGACGGAGACGTCATCGGGATGACGCGTTTTGGCGCGTCGGCTCCCGGAGACGTTAACATGGAGAAGTTCGGCTTTACGGCCGACAACGTCGTCGCACGTGCAAGGATGCTGCTGGACGCCTGAGCGGCGGCGCCTCTTCACGCAAATCGAAGATTCATCGTAGAAACCAATCGAGGGTTTCACGGTTCGGCATCTTGTTTCACGGGGCCGAGCCTTCGGGCTTCGCCTGCATACCGCCGCCAAGAACAATGATGGGGCTCGACCCGCTCTTCGCCGCTCCCGCTGGAGCACTTCTTATAGGCCTTCTCCGTATGGTCGACGTATCGATGTCGATGATGCGGATGATCCTCGCCGTCCGGGGCCACAGCATCGTCGCCGCCTCGATCGGTTTCGTGGAGGTGCTGATCTGGCTCGTCGCCATCGGCAAGGCCCTCGAACATATGTCCTCGATCTATCATGTCCTCGGCTATGCGGGCGGCTTTGCCGTCGGCAACTACGTAGGCGTATGGCTCGAAGAGCGCTTCGCCTTAGGCACGAACGTCGTGCACGCGGTACTGCGACGCGCCGCTTCGGGCGCCCCCGGAGGCGAGCGAGCCGTCGCCGCAGCCGAAAGGCTGCGCGAGGAAGGCTTTGCCGTGACCCAGCTGGAAGGGCTGGGCCGCCACAGCAGTGTAGACATCCTGAACGTCGTGATTGCACGGCGCAACGCCGGCCGCGTCGTAGCCGTTATCCGCGAGGTCGACCCTGAGGCCTTCATCAGCATCGAAGAGGTGCGTACGGTGCAGGGCGGGCACATCCAACCCGCCGCTCGCAAGGTGCCTTTCCTGTCGAATCTGAGCATGCGCAGGCCACAGGCTGCCGGCCCGCCCGCGCTGTTCCGTTCCGCGGTCCCGCCGCCGGGACCCGCCGTCTCGGAGAGGTCCGACGTCGACGTTGCCGCGCCGGCCGTTCAAAGTTCGGTCAGACTGACGTGAATGGATAACTCGCCGCCGGACATCTCCGGCGTGATGGAGGCCCTGAACCACTGCCAGCGGCCGCGACCCGTACGCAGCCGCAGCAGCCACCGCGCGCGCGGCTTGCCGTAGCAGACGATATTTGCGACGTCCCGCATGACCTGATACATGTTGCGGCCGTGCACGTGCGAGAAAAAGCTGGGCGGCACGTGATCATCCGGCGCATATTCGAGCATTCTCCGCACAGCGGCGCTCATTTGCTTGATCGTACCGTCGCCACTGAGGATCAGCGCCGGAACGTGAGGTTCGAGTTGTAAGCGCTTCCGAGGCGGCGCAAATGGATGAGGCCCGTCCGAATCCGTCTGCGTAGTGTGGGCGATAGGCTCGGCCATACGTGTGTGATGGTACTGCTCTATGAACGGGTAGGTTCGGCGAGATCAAGGGCTGAATGCGGCGGCCCGATCCCGTACGCCCGCATCCGATATTTTTATACGAACACCCTGTCCGGGTTCGCAGGATCCCGTCCGATTTGCCAGTTTGTAACCGAGGTGTTGAACGATTCTCATGCGCATCGTTTCGCTTCTTCCGGCGTGCACGGAATGGGTGGCTGCCTTCGGGAGCCTTCCGGGGCTCGTCGGACGATCACATGCGTGCGACTATCCGCGCGACGTCCAGGAGGTGCCGGTCGTTACCCGCCCTCACGAGAGGGACGCAAATACCCGGAGCCTAGACGCGAAGCTCCGACAAACCCTGCAGGACGGAATCAGTCCGTTCGTCGTGGACGTGGGGCTGCTGGCGAAGCTTCGGCCGGACGTCGTGCTCACGCAGACGCAGTGTCACGTCTGCGCGGTGACCGAAGAGCAGGTCCTCGACGCCCTAGCCAAAGCGTTCCGCCCGGCACCCCGCCTCTTCTCCATGCACCCGCGCACGTTGAAGGAGGTGCTGGACCAGGCGCTGGCGCTCGGGAGGCTCCTCGGCCGCTCGGCGGAGGCCATGCGGACGATCGCGCGTCTCGAGATGCAGCTTCACCTGCTGCGCCGGCGGATCGGCATCGAGCGTACCACGCCGACCGCTGAAATGCCTACGGTCGCGGCGCTCGAATGGATCGAGCCGGTGATGACGGCGGGTCACTGGACGCCGGATCTGATCGAGCTGGCCGGCGGGAGGCCGGTCTGTTCCGGAGCCGGAGAACGATCGCGGGTGCTCGATTGGGACGTTCTCAGGCGAGAAGATCCGGACGTGATCGCGGTGATTCCGTGCGGGATGACCGTCGGCTCTGCGCGTCGCGACGCGCACTACCTCACGAGCCGAGATGGTTGGGAGGATCTGAGCGCCGTTCGCGGCGGCCGCGTCTACCTCTTCGACGGGAATGCCTATTTCAACCGTCCGGGCCCGCGACTCTACCGTTCGATCGAACTGCTCGCGGCCGTGCTGTACGGGGATCGCGCTCGGGTCGACGTGGAGGCGGGCGAGATGATGCCGCTCATGTCATAGCTTCGCTGAGAGCTGGACCACCACGTGACGAGGCGGGGCCAGCAGCGCCGGACGCTCGATATAGTAATAGTCGAGAGCATTTTTTACGTGCAGCGTGGTCCGGACGCTTCGCCACGACGTGCCCACGCGGACGTCCATCACGCGAGTGGGGCCGGCCACTTCGGCATCGCGGACGAAGCGTGCGAAGTCCGAGTCCACCCGCTCGGGTTCGGAGGCCAGGCGTAGATCCGCCCCGACTTCCAGCGGCCCCAGCATCGCGGTCGCTCCGGCCTTCAACAGATGTCTGGAACGGAAGACGAGCGGCTGGTCGACCGTGAGGTCGCGCGCATCGAGAAATGTATAGCCTGCGCGGATCGAGGTACGTTCGGTCGGAGTTGCGGCATCGAGCATGAGCTCGGCCCCGCGTACGCGTGCCCTGGTCAGATTGGTGAACTGGAAGGCGCGCTCCGACGGTACGAACGTCGGTTCCACGAGCCTCCAGTAGTCGCTCCAGAAGGCGGACGCGTCCACGTGGACGACCAGCGCGCCCTGGTGAACGGGCGGCGCACGCCGCAGGCCGACCTCGTAGCTGCGGCTCGTCTCGGGCTGCAGAGCCAGATTCGAGACGACCGGCAGGTAGTCACTGTTGTCGATGAAGCGCTCGGCAACGCTGGGGACGCGAAATCCTTCGCCGTAGGCGAGTCGCAGCGACCACGCCGACGCCAGCGTGATCGAGGCGCTGGCGCGCGGGCTGAGCTTCCGCTCGACCATGCCCGCGCGGATCCGGTACGTATCGAAGCGCAGACCCCCGCTGACGTCGACCCGCCGGCCAATCCGCTCCTCCCACTGTCCGAACACGGCGCCTTCGGGTTGGCTCAGCCGGTCGCCCGTGTTGAAGAACCCAGACCGTGCTGCGTTGGCGTCTCCCGTCAATCCCGCGATGAACCGGCGCCCGTCTGCCGGCTCATAGTCCAGCTGGAGCTCTCCGCCGTATCGGAATCCCACCGTTCCATCCGACAGCGGTTTGGGCTTCCCCTCGTCATCGAGCGCCTGGATAAACACGCCCAGGAGGCGCGCTCTGGCGGAGACGAAGAGGTTCGCGCCGACGAGCTCGGTATAGGATGGCTGGAGGCTTATTTCATTGACCAGGTTGTCGTCCGAGCCGATGCCGACCGTAGACCGGCCGAGCTCGATGCGGCCGGGATTCAGCGCGTCGCGTGCACCGTTCCAGAAGAGAAAGCTGTCCGACGTACGACGGTTGCCGCCGGCGAGGACGTCGATCCGCGCATCCGAAGAGGGGCGGAAGCTGAACCTGGCGAAGGTCTGCAGGCTTCTGCGGCGACTCCCGTTGAGGTGACCCGCATCGTAACGGAACGTCACATTCGCCCAGATGCCCGTCCGCTCGCCGAGTGGTCGACCGTGTCCCAGCGTGAGGCCGCCCAGTGGCCGCGGCGTATCCGCGCCGGCCCACCGGCGGCGCCAGACGTCGTATCGGACCGGCTCGTAGGCCCCGCCGTAGGCCACCACGAATGTTTCCGCCGTGTCGGGATATGACCTGGTGAGCACGTGGATGATGCCGCCGAGTGCGCCGCCGCCGTAGAGCGCGGAACCGGGGCCTTTCAGCACCTCTATCCGTTGCACCTGCTGCATTGGCACGGCGTCGAAGGGAATGCCGTCGGCGTCGGGGCGCAGCATCGGCATGCCGTCGAGGAGCAGGAGAACGCGGCTGCCCGTGTTGTACGAAAAGCCCGATGAGCCGCGAATACTGACCTGGTTGCCGGCCATCTGTACGCCGGATACGTATCGGAGCGCATCGTCGAGCGCCACAGTATGGCGCATCTCGATCTCGCGCGCCGACAATGTGCTCACGCTCGCGGCGACGCCTCCTGTCGCCTGCGCATGCCGAGCGGCCGTGACGACCACTTCCCCGGTTTCCAGCATGGCGGACTCGAGTCGAAAGTCCACGCGCACGGCCTGACCGCCGTGCACGCCGACGCGCACCGTGTCGCTCGCGAAGCCGACGGCCGACGCCTCCGCGAGGTACGTTCCGGCAGGTATGCCTTCGATGCGGTACGTCCCCTCCAGCGAGGCCGCATCTCCAGATGCGGTGCCGCGGAGGACGACGTGGGCGCTGGGAATGGGCTCACCGTGCACGTCGGTGACCTGGCCGAATATGCTGCCCTCCTGGGCCCGAGCGGTCGGAGCACCGACCAGCATGCTCGCCAGAATGACTGCGGCCACCCGCACGACGGCGAACAAGCGATGTGTGAAGCATCCGGTCATCGCAGCAGCGGCGGGGGAAAGGGGGGCGGATTCAAGAAATCGGCCTCCACGGAGACGAACGTCGTTTCATTCGACGCAATCTGGAACACGCCGCCGTTTTCTCGCACGAGCCCGATGGGCCGCCAGTCGAATGCACCGTGGCCGTATTTCTGGGCGACGCCGGCATAGAGGTAGGGTCCGGCCTCCACGTCATCGAGTATCACCCGCTGTCCGGCGACCCTGCGTTCCAGCGGATCGCTGAACACCATCCGGTTGAGCTGAAGGAAGTCCGCGGTATCTTGCGGAACGAATCGCATGGCTACGAAGCGAAGCTCGAGGAGCTGCTGATCCGGGGGCCAGGCCTCGGGATGGCCGATATAGATGATGTCTGCTGCAATGACGCCCGTGGGCGGTTCCTCCGGCGGGGCGAGGCCGTGATCGCAGGCCGCCGGTCCCAGCGCTGCCATGACGAAACAGAGCGCTATGCAGCGGTACGTGCGCAGCATCGGTCGAACCCCTGGTGTGGATGGACGATGAGCAACGTCGGAAGCCGAAACCTACAGCGGACAGCCGTGGATTCACAACAGGTGG
>CAZXHQ010000141.1:0-8576 GCA_964640145.1 uncultured Rhodothermales bacterium
CTCGAGGCCGCTCACCAGGTTGAGGCCCTCGATGAAGACCTTGCGGCTGTCGAGCACGCCGTCGCCGTCCGTATCTTCGAAGATGATGATGCGGTCCTTGCCTTCGCCCTCCGGCGCGCGAACCGGATAGGTGAGCGCTTCGGCGATCCATACGCGCCCGCGTTCATCCAGCGCCATCGCAATCGGGTTGACCACGTCCGGCTCAGCGGCGGCGAGCGTGGCGGAGAAGCCCTCCGGCAGCGTCATGGCCTCGGCCGCTTCCTGGCCCGTGAGGCCGTCGTGCGCGACGACGTCCCAGGCCGGAAGGGCGGAGATCTCAGACGGTTCGATCTCGTTCGCATACGAAGGACGCTCGGCGTGAAGCCGAAAATGGTCGAAGTTGACGTGGGCGTACGGATTCTCCGGGATGTAGGCCGCCGTCGACGCGCCGGCGTCATGGTCGACGAGGCGAATGAAGATCGTCTCTCCGACGTGGTCGCTAAGATCGGCGACGACCGGTCGCAGCTCGAAGTCGTTCGTCCCGCTCACGGAGAAAATGACCTCGTTGTCGGAGACCCGAATGAGTTCCGCCCGCGTGCTTTCAAAGGCGCCGCCGGAAAGCAGGAAGCTGGCGAACGGCTGCGTCACTTCGAACGCTTCTGATGTCAGTGTACCCTGGCCGCCCGGTCCGTTAGCCACCACGGAGCTTACCCAGTGACGACCTTCGTGGCCGCTGGTGACCTCGAGCCGCTCCTGGTCGCGGTCGGCCCGCCGTTCATCCAGCGTCCTGATGATGCCGGCCTCGCGGGATGCGAAGACGTCGCCGTTTGCCGGCTGGCCCTCGAACGCGTCACCTTCGGCGGTCCAGTCCGCCAGCGTGCCCGTTTCGAAGTCGAGATTCAGCGTGCGGCCGGAGTCATCCGTAGGAGCGACGCCGTCCTGGGCGGCCGCGGGCACTGCCAGCAGGCCGGCCAGAAGCACGGCCGCCCGAATGCGTGAGGTGGGCATGGACATGTTCCTTTCCAGGTCAGTTCGCATCAGAGAGCAGTTCCGGTTGAGCTTCCTGCCATTCGGAGAGGCCGACCTCCCGGACCTGGTGGCGGAATACGAACGTGCCTTTTTTGTTGACGACGAGGATGTCGGGGTATTCGTCGCCCGTAAATTCGGCAATTGTTACGTCGACGCCGACGCCGGAATCATCGTCGATCAGGTAGGGGATAAAGTTCACCTCGCCGTCATCGGACCGGTCGAGCTTGAACCAGTACAGCACGGCCGCCGCCTGCGGTTCCGGGTCGCCCTGGTCGCCGTGGGCGTACCAGCGCTTCCCCGTTACGATGTCATCAAGCCCGTCCAGGTCGACGTCGACGACGCGGACGGCATGGGGCTGCGAGAAGCGGACGCCGTACGGACTGTCCTCGAACTCTTGCCCCATGATGAGGTTTTGCTCGAAGCTGCCGTCGGGCCGCTGTTTGAACCACGCCAGGCCCCATTCATGGGCCTGCAGGCTCGTGATGACGTCGTTGAGCCCGTCGCCGTCCACGTCGTAGACGTGCATCTGGGCTCCACCTCTGCCGAAGTCGACTGCGTGGCGTTCCCAGACCTCGTCGGAATCGAAGCCGGGATTCTCCCACCATCCGTCCGCCGCCAGAAGATCGGGCAGCCCGTCCCCGTTTACGTCGCCCACGCCGAGGCCGTGCGTGAACCGACCCCATTCATGCTGTTCGGTGACGGGATGAAAGGTCCATGCCTCCTCCGGTCGGGCCGGGTCGAACGTTGAATAGCCCAAATACCCGTCGGCCATATGGACCAGCTCGGGTCGTCCGTCGCCGGTCAGGTCCGTGATCTCCGCCGACTCGTTGTCTACGGTGGGGAAGGCGAGGTGCCGTTCCCAGGCGCCGCCGCCCTGAGGATTCTCGTACCAGTATGCCTCCGCGCCCGGGAAGCCGATCACGAGGATGTCGTTCCAGTCGTCGTCGTTGAAATCGTAGACGTGTGCGAAGAAATTGTCGGAGTACTCGAGTACGTCAAACGGCTTCGGCGTGTAGATTTCGTGGCGCTGCGCGAAGTCGGGGCCTTCGTACCAGTACGGTCCCGACACGACGTCGGCTGCCCCGTCACCGTTGACGTCGCCCACGGCACCGCCCTCGGCATAGAAGACGTCCGACAGCTGCTCGCGCTCAAATTCGTGGAGGATCCGGTCCTCCGATCCGAAGAGAAGGTAGCCGGATGCGGTGAGGAGGACGATGACGGCGGCGGTGGCGTAGAGTCTGTTCATGGCTTCAGTCTCGGTTCACGAGCTGGTTGATTCCTTCGAGTATGGTGCGCCTCTGTTCCGGCGTCTCCGCGGCGGAGAGGCGGCCCGAGAGGGTCTGTAGTGCCTGTTGTGATCCGACGGCGGCGATGCGGCGCACCGTGAACGACAGCGCGTCCGGCATCTCGGAGGCCATCGCAAGGTGGAGCGCCCGGATCATGTCGTGCGGCACGGCGGGTTCCGTGGCATACCAGACCATCACGGGCAGGTTGTGGTCGTCCGTGTCTTCTGCCCGGCCGTGAAGTCCTTCCAGCACGGCCCACCGGCGCTGCGGCGCGACGCGCTGCAGCACGGAGGCAAGATGAAGGCGCACGAGCGCCGACTCGTCTTCGGCGGCCATCGCGGCGAGCTCGGCGAGAACGTCGTCGGAAACCTTCCGATCTTCCAGGAGGAGCTGCACGGCCCAGGCGCGGACGTACTCGCTCTCGTGAGCGAGGAGTTTCGACAGGTCCTCATCCGACATTCCCTCCGTCGCCTGCAGCGTCCAGAGGGCGCTCAGCTTGTGCGCGACAGTCGGATCGCTCTCCAGCAAGTCGCGAAGCGCGGCATGGACCGCCGGGTCGGGTCCCCTCTCCTGAAGGATGCGTCGGGCGTGGCGCACGTACCACTCATTTTCGTGTGTCAGCATACCGACGAGATCCGCCGACGACTCCTGTTGAAGTTCGACCTGAACGACCCGGTCGTTGTCGTGGCTGATCTTGAAAATACGTCCCAGCGACTTCTCATGTACGTCCGGATTCGGACTGTGACACTGATTCTTGTCGTACCAGTCGATGGCGTGCACCGAGCCGCCCGGACCGTACCGGAAGGCGAGCATCTGCGACCAGGCGTCGTTGGCCAGCAAGAAGTCGTCTCCATGCGTTGCGCCGTAACCCGACCCGCTGCGCTCGAGCACGTCGGCATTGGCTCGGTATCCGTGAATGTTGTTCATGAGAATGCGGGACCGGTATTCGTCGGGCCAGCTTCCCCCCAGGTAGATCATGGCTCCGGCGTGCGCGTGCCCGCCACCGCCGCCCCGGCGACTTCCGGCCGCCCAGCCTTTGTCGCCGACCCAGTGGACGTGGTCGGCGATGGTGGTGATGTCATCGTACGTGTACGGGTTGAAGTGCTCGCCTGCCTGGCGGAAATACCGACCGCCCTGCACGACGTGGTAGAGGTGGGGGATGACGCAGGCGGTAATGAAAGGCTGCCCATATTCATTCCAGTCGAGTCCCCAGGGGTTGCTCGTGCCGTGGGCGTAGACTTCGAACTCGTGACGAGTGGGGTGAAAGCGCCACACGCCGGCATTCATCGGCGTTCGCAACGAATCCGGTGTACCCGGCGCCCCGACGTCGGAGTGCGTGAAGACGCCCTGCGTGCCGTAGAGCCAGCCGTCTGGTCCCCATCGAAATGAATTCAGCGTTTCGTGCGTGTCGTGGTAGCCCCATCCGTCGAGCAGCACCTCCGGCTCGCCGGCCGGCCGGTCGCCCGAGGCGTCCAGGGGGATGTAGAGGAGATACGGCGCGGCGCCCACCCACGCGCCGTCGAAGCCCACTTCGAGACCGCTGACCAGGTTGAGGCCTTCGATAAAAACCTTCCGGCTGTCGAGCGTGCCGTCGCCGTCGGTGTCCTCGAAGATTAGAATGCGGTCCTGCCCTTCACCGTCGGGAGCGCGGACGGGATAGGTGCGTCCCTCGGCGACCCACAGGCGGCCGCGGTCGTCGTACGTGAATGCGATGGGACGAACGACGTCCGGCTCGGAGGCGGCGACGGTGACGGAAAAGCCTTCCGGGAGGTCCATCGCTTCGGCGGCCTCCTCCGGCGACAGTCCGGCATGCTCCGGCAGCTGCAGCGGCGGAAGTGGTTCGGTCTCTTCCCTGGTCAGCTCGTTCGGGAAGGAGGGGCGTTCGTCGTAGAAACGGAACTGGTCGAATCGGATGTGTGCCCACTCGTGCGGGTCGTGAAAAGGATTCGACCGCGCCCCGGTCTCCTCGTCGACGATCCGAATGAAGATCTCCTCACCCATGTATTCGCTCACGTCGACTACGACGGGCCGCAGCGCGGCGCCGTCATATCCCGAGATGGTGTAGAAGATGGTGCCGTCGTCGGCCCGGGCAAGCTCGACGTGCGTGCCCTCGAAGGCCCCGCCGCCGACGAGGAAGGAGGCATACGGATGCGTGACCTCGAACGGCGCGGAGGTAAGTCGACCCGTCGGTGCACTGCCCGCCAGCGCCCCGGTATCGATCCAGTATTGCCCGGCATATCCCGTCGCGGGTTGTTGTTCCCCGTCATCGTCGACGGCGTCCGCCGTAACGGGCTGTCCGGCGAAGGCGTCTCCCTCCGCCGTCCAGTCTTCCAGGGTACCGCTCTCGAAATCGGTGTTGATGGGAAGCGCGATGCCGGTCTCGGCCGTCGTCTCGTCCCCCACGATCTCGAACCGCCCTTCCATGCCGGCCGCGCGGTGTCCCGGGATCGTGCAGAAATAGATGTCGTCGGCGACGGCGGTGAACGTGATGTTGGCCCGGTCGCCCACGTCCAGGACTTCATCGCTCTTGACGCCGAGCTGCTCCATCATGATGTCGTGGACCAGCGTTTCGCCGTTTACGATGGTGATGCGGACGACCTCTCCCTCTTCGGCCTGCAGGACCGGATTGCGGACTCCGTCGATGTCGCCGCCGATTCCGTCGTAGCCCAGAATCGTCGCCTCGAGCAGATACTCCCGGTCGACCGCCTCTTGCGCCGAGGAGGCAGGCACGAGGGTGCCGCAGAGGCACGCCAGCACGAAAGCGCGTAGGATACTTCTAACGAACATGCGCGGGCACTAGAGTGGGAAAAGCTGCGCCGGGAGCCCGGTGAGCACTGCGGGAGACGGCCACCGGGCGAGCGATAGCCCGTGATGAACAGCCGGTCGGTGGCGGTTCGACCGTTCCGGCCGTGCAATATACGGCTATGCCACTCATTAATGCAGATTCCGGAGGGTGCGTTCCGGCCATGCGAAGGATTCGAGGGCACGTCGCGCCCGCCGTCCATCATTTCGCATGTACGGTCGCTTACTATGAACGATGCGCGTGCTGCGCCGGTGCCTCGTGAGGTACGTCCCCGCATGCCGCTACGCAGAAGCCGTTACGAACGTGCGTCGCGGTAGGCGGTGTAGAGCGCCCACGCCCACAGGGCGATGCACAAGACGCCGAGCGCGGCGGCCACCGGTCGTCCGAAGAAAGCCAGCGGATCGCCGCCCGCGGCGGTGAGAATCTGGATGAACCGCTCTTCCAGAGGAGCGCCCAGGATGATGCCCAGAACGACCGGGCCGAGCGGTACGCCGAACCGTTCGAGGCCGAAGCCGAGCAGGCCCATCACGAGCATCACCGCAACGTCGAAATTACTGCTGTTAATGGCGTAGGCACCGACGACGCAGAGGAGCAGGATGATCGGCATGAGCAGCTTTTGCGGCACCCGGACCACCCGCGATCCGGTCTTGATCGCCAGCAGACCCACGGGCAGCAGCACGAGGTTGGCCAGGATAAAGATGAGATAGATGCTGTAGACGAGCGGAGCTTGTTCGATGAAGATGTCGGGCCCCGGGTTCAGGTTCTTCATCAACAGCACGCCGATCACGATGGCCGTAATGGAGTCGCCCGGGATGCCGAATACGAGGGCGGGGATCCACGTGCCGGCCAGCGCCGAGGAGTTGGCGGCCGTCGCGTCGGAGATGCCTTCGACCGATCCTTCGCCGTATTCTTCCGGGCGGTCGCTCGCCCGCTTGGAGGCGGCCAGCGACACCCACGAACCGATGTCGGCGCCGGCACCGGGAAGCATGCCCACGAATGAGCCGATTACGCCGGAGCGCAGCGTGTGGCGAACGCGCCGCTTGACCAATCCGAAGCCCGGTTTGATGACGTCCACAAAGGGGCTGATGAAGATGCGCCGGAGGATCGACGCCGAGCGCTTGCGCTCCGCCGTCGGAGGCACCGCCAGGCCGGCCGGACCGCCGAGGAGGTTGTTGAGCACCTCCGACAACCCGAATAGGCCGATCATCGCCGGAATGAAGTTGATGCCCTGATAGAGCTCGGGCCGGCCAAGTGTGAAACGTGCCTCGGTATGAACGGCGCTCAGGCCCACCGTCGACAGGAGCAAGCCGATGAGCATGCCCAGCGACGCCTTGCTCAGCGTGCCCCGCGAGACGACGACCGCCGAGCTGAGACCGAGCACGTAGAGCCAGAAGTATTCGGCGATGCTGAAGAGGGTGGCCACGCGGGCGAGCTGGTGGCCGAGCGCCATCAGGACGACCGCGCCGAAGAGTCCGCCCAGCACGCTCGAGACGAGCGCAGCGCCGAGGGCCTCATCCGACCTTCCCGCGCGCGTCAGCGCATAGGCGTCGTCGACGTAGGCCGCCGATGCCGGCGTACCCGGGATGCGAAGCAGCGTCGTCGGTAGGTCGCCGGCAAAGATCGCGCAGGCCACCATGGTGACGATGCCGGCCAGTGCCGGGATGGGGTCGAGCCAGTAGGTCAGCGGGATGAAGAGCGCTACCGACATCGTGGCGGTCAAGCCCGGCATGGCTCCCATGAACACCCCGTAAAGCGCCGCGCCGACGACGATGAGGACGACCTCCGGGGAGAGGACAACCTGCTGCAGGGCCTGAAGAAGGGCGTCGCTCATCCTACCAGCCGATGATCCCCCAGGGGAGCGGCACGCGGAGCACGACGCCGAAGAGGTGGTACGTCGCCGCGGCGACGACGACGGAGCTGGCCAGCGCGATGGGCAGGCGCACCTGAAGCAGCGCGAACAAGGCGAATAGAATGAGCGCCGAGGTCGTCACGTAGCCGAGCATCTCGACCAGGAGCACGTAGAGGATGACCGCACCGACGGCACCGAGCGCAAACGTCAGTCCTCGCGGGGTAACCTCCCGCCGCTTCGACTGCTCGCGGCGGACGTGCGTGCGAACCGAAAGGACGAGTGAGAGGGCCATCAGCACGCCGATCACGGCCGGAAACAGCCATGGGCCGTAGGTCTGACGGCGCACGGACTGGAAGGCCTCGCTCTCGAAGATCTCACCGAAGGCGGCATTTTCCTCGGCGAGTGCCTCGCGAAACTCTTCCGGCCCGTCGGCCGCAGCTCCGAAGCCGGCTCGTTCGCTGAAGGCGATGTATTCTTCGCTCGTCACCACGCTGCGGAGCGCCGTCTCGAGCACCTCGACGCGGTCTTCCGGCACGTCGAGCGGCAGGGCGATGCCGCGCCACGTGAAGCTCGTCCAGTCGACGCCCGTTTCCTTCAAGGTCGGCACGTCCGGTGCCGACGGCAGCCGTTCTTCGGCCATGACCGTCAGGCAGCGCACCTCGCCGGCGTCGACCAGGCTCTGCGCCTCCGGCACGCTGCAGCTCACCACGTCGATGCCGCCGGCCATCAGTTCCTGAAGCGAGGGGGCGGACCCGTTGAGAGAGATCCAGACGAGATCGTCGGCGCTCAGGTCGTTTCGGATCAGCCAGCCGGCGAGCGCCACGTGCCATATGCCGCCGAAGGCGGTGCCGGAGGCGCGCAGCTCGCCCGGCCGGTCTCTGATCTCGGCTTCCAGCTCGTCGATCGTCTCCCACGGCGCATCGGAGCGGACGAACAGCGCGGCGTAGTCGCGGTTGACGCGCATCAGCGGCCGGTAGTCCTCGTAGGTGATGTTCGTAAGGCCCCGCCAGTGGAGCATGTTCAGCTCCGCCGTGATCATCGTAATCGTGTAGCCGTCCGGCCGGGCGAGCGCGCCGCGCGTGTGCCCCGTGACGCCTGCGCCGCCGCTCGCATTGACGACGTTGACCGGCACGCCGAGCTCCCGTTCGAGCTGGGCGGCGATCTGGCGGGCGACGCGATCCGTGCCGCCTCCGACGGACCACGGCACGATCATCGTGATCGGGCGGCTCGGAAAGGCGCCGTCCGTCCGGCATCCCCCCGAACAGACGACGAGGAGGAGAACGACTACGACTGTGAAGAGAGAACGCATGGCATGCTACGTGGCGATTACCTTCGCGACAATAAAGTCACTGTACGAGATGGATGCGAATCGTCGGCCCTGCCTGTGGCGGAGCGCGATGCAGCGGCACGCATACGTACGAAGTAGGTACGATGCAAACGGCCTTGAAGAGCGCCGCTTTCCGGCAGACAAGCGCCGGCTACGCCGCGTCAGAAACCATGCCCGTGCCAGAAACGAACGGCCTCGAACGGTGCCGGCCAGATCCTCTTCTCATCCGGACCCCGAACGCCTGCCGGTCGTTCCATCATACCTGGCCGGATGACGGCGCGAAGCCCGTACCGCGCGTCTTCG
>CAZXHQ010000142.1:0-8307 GCA_964640145.1 uncultured Rhodothermales bacterium
CGTCGGCATCGTGGAGGATGGCCTCCAGGTGATCTGCGGGGTCGTGATCCGGCCGCGTGGATAGAATGAGACGCTCGACCTCGCGCACGCGCGGATCGGATACCCCCTCTTTTTCGAGAAACGCGCGCGCCGCCTGCGCGCTGCGCCGTTCGTGATCCTCCGGGTCGTCGACGTAGCCTACGTCGTGAAACCAGGCGGCAAGGACCACGAGCGAGAGCGCCTCCTCGTCGAGGCCCTCGGCACGACCAATGCGGTCGGCCGCTTTCGCAGTCTCGACCGTGTGTTCATATGAATGGTACAGCAGGTCCTCCGGGAGCGCCTCCTTGAAGCGCGCGTAGACGTGCGTAGACGCCTTCCCGACGAGCTGCTTCGAAATCTCGGTTGCCGTCGATTCCATGGTTCTGGGCCCGAATAGCCCGATATGTGTCCGCGATGGCATCCCGGCCGCATCAGTCCGGAGCCAGCGTTTTAAAACGGAAGACGTCGTACCGAATATCCTGCTGGCCCGCGTAGATACGGCGAAACAACTTACATTTTCCGAAATTATTTCACCGCAATCAGCACCGCGATGAGGCCTCTGCCGTTTATCTCCGCTCAACGCCTGCGAGGCGCTTCTTACATCGACGGTCTGCGCCGTCGTTCATCCGTACAGGGCTGCACGCCGATGCCGATGGATCGTAGCAGGATAGACACACGCTGCCGAAAGACGAGCAGGCTGCTCGGCACCGCGCTGCTGATGATCGCGGCGGTCTTTGCATCGGCCTGCGGTACGTCTCCGCTCTTTCTGACGCCGGACGAGCTGTCCGAGTCCGGGGAGCTTCCTCCCGACTCCACGCTCGCCCATTCCATCTTCCTTATCGGCGACACCGGCGCCCCGCATTACGACGGCGCCGGCGACGTTCTGAGCCTGCTCGACACGATGCTCGCCGGCGCCGGGGTGCGCAGCTCGGTCGTCTTTCTCGGCGACAACGTCTACCCGTCGGGGATGCCGCCTGCATCCAGTCCGCATCGCGGCGATGCGGAGCGGCGCATCGACGCACAGCTCGACGTGGTGGAGGACCATCCCGGACACGTGATCTTCTTGCCCGGCAATCACGACTGGGGCGGGGCCGGCCTCGGCGGCGATCGCGAGGCCGTTCTCCGTCAGGAGGCCTACGTGGAGCAGCAGCTGAACAGGGGCAACACGTTCATGCCTGACGGCGGGTTCCCGGGACCGATCGACGTCCAGGTCGACGAGGACATCGTATTGATCGTGATCGACACGCAGTGGTGGCTCGAGAACCGCAAGCCGTTCGGAAATACGGGCACCTACGAGCTCGAGCTGGAGGGGGAATTTCTGCTGGAGCTGGACGACGTACTCTGGCGCCACGCCGACAAGCATCGCGTGGTCGTTGCGCATCATCCGCTTTTCAGCAACGGGGAGCATGGGGGCTTTTTCCGCGGTGCCCGGTCGCTTTGGAGCGGCGAACGACTGGCCCGAGGTTATCTCGGCACGCCGCAGGATCTCTCTAATCTCAAGTATCGACGCTTGCGCCGGAGTCTCCTGTCGATCTTCGAGCATCACCGCGACCTCGTATACGCCGCCGGCCACGAGCACAGCCTCCAGTACTTCCCGCATAACGCGCAACACTACATCGTGTCCGGCTCGGGCAGCAAGACCGGTCACGTCGAATCGGGACGCGGTGCTCTGTTCGCCGACGAGGTCAAAGGATTCGCGGCCCTCCACTACTACACGGACGGATCCATCTGGCTTCGTTTCTACGCGCCGGGCGATGGGGCCTCCGTTGCGGAAGCGCTGTACACGCGGCGCCTTCGGGCGCCCAACCGTCCGCTGGTGGCCTACAGTACCGCCTCGGACCTATCCATCGAATTCGCACCCGACGATACGAGCCGCATGGCGGGCGAGGCACTCGCTCCCCCACGGCAAGCCGACGAAGAGCGGCCGGTCGACCTGCAGGCCGGAGAGGCTCCGTACGATCGCCGAACATCCGATGCGGAAGGCGACGTGTCCGAACGCGCATCCCCCATGGACGATACGCTGCGGGCAGCGGACGCCGCCCAAGTCCCGTATGCCGTGTTCTCGAAAGGCGTGGTCGCCGTAGCGGCAAATCCGCACTACAAGCGGAGCGCCTTCAAGAATTTCGTCCTCGGTAAGCATTATCGAGACGTATGGGCGATGGAGGTTCCGGTGCCGGTGATGGATCTCGAACGGACGGCCGGCGGCTTGACCCCCCTGCAGAAGGGCGGCGGCCTTCAGACCCTCGCTCTGCGGCTCCAGGGCGAGGACGGCGACCAGTACGTCCTCCGGTCCATCGACAAGGACCCGACGCAGACCGTCCCGGAGTACCTGCGCAGAACCATCGCCCACGATGTGGTGCAGGACCAGATTGCGGCCATGCATCCGTACGGGGCCTTCATCCTTCCGCGGCTCGCGCGAGCCGCCGGTCTCTACCACACGGCGCCGTCCCTCGTCTACGTGCCGGACGATCCGGCCCTCGGCTTCTACCGCCCCCTGTTTGGAGACATGCTCGCGCTCTTCGAAGCCCGTCCCGACGGAGATCAGTCCGACGAGCAACGCTTCGGCTTCGCCGAGAATGTGATCGGCACGACGAAGCTGATCGAGGAAATCGAGGAAGACAACGACGAACGCGTCGACCAGCGCGCATTTGCGCGCGCACGCCTCTTCGACATGCTGATCGGTGACTGGGACCGACATAAGGATCAGTGGCGCTGGGCGGAGCTGGATCGAACGCCCGGCAAACTGTACAGGCCCATTCCGCGCGATCGTGATTTCGCCTTCTTCAAGTTCGACGGCTTTTTGCCGAACCTCGTCAGAAAAACGGGGGACGTCCGATTTCGGCGCTTCACCAACTTCTTCCGACCGTATCACGACATACTCGGCCTCAACCTCAACGGCGCTGCCATGGACCGACGGTTCACGTCGAGTCTTGCGCGAAGCGACTGGTTAGAGATTGCCGACAGCGTGAAGCACAGCCTGACGGACGAGCTGATTGATCGGGCCGTTCGCGATTTTCCGGAGCCCGTCTACGATTACCACGGAGAGCGTGTGGCGTCGCTCCTTCGCGAGCGCAGGGACCGCCTCGCCGAAGCCGCCGGCTCCTACTACGACCTGCTCGCCGGAACCATCGATATCGTCGGGACCGACAAGCACGAGCGGTTCGAGGTGACCCGGATCGACGACGATTCGACCCTCGTCGTGCTCTACAAGACGAAGCTGGAAGGCCATATCGACCGCGAGCTCTACAGGCGTATGATTTACACGTCTGAAACCGACGAGGTGAGGCTGTTCGGTCTTGGCGGTCGCGATTATTTCAAGGTCGTCGGCACCGCGCGCGCGGGCGTCCGGATCCGCGCCATCGGAGGACCTGGCGAGGATACGTTCGTCGACAGCTCGTCGGTCTCCGGCGCGTCCCACCGCACGATCTTTCACGACTCGGTCCGAGAGAACGAGTGGATACCCTCCGGCGAGACGCGCCTGGAGCGATCCGACGACCCCCGGAACAATACCTACGAGATGCTGCCGTTCGAATTCGATGAACGGAGGCCGCTGCTGCACGTTTCCCGCAACGAGGATGACGGCGTCCTGATCGGCGGGGGCGTGAAGGTGGTCAAGCACGGTTTTCGGAGTTCGCCCTTTGCATCCGAACACCGCCTGTTCGCGACGACGGCCACGGCTCGCCGGGCCTTCAACGGGTACTATCGCGGGCGCTTCGTCCGCGCCTTCGGACCGTGGGACGGCCACCTGCGCGCCGACGCGCTCGCCGATCGACGTTTCGAAAACTTCTACGGGCTCGGAAACGAGACCGAACTCGCCGATCGCGATTTCTATCGCGCGCGCATCGGACGCGTCACCGTCGAGCCCAGTCTCGCGCATGAGCCTCTGCCCTTTACGCGGGTACGGATCGGACCCAGGTTCGATTACATGAACGTCGAACCTCCCGGCGATCCCCATGCACGGCCGGCGCGCTTCGAGGCGGACGACTTCGTCGACAAGTACTTCATCGGGGCGCTGGCAGCTTTCGACATCGACGGTACCGACACGCTCGCGGCGACGGAGCATGGCGCCCGTTGGCTCAATTCGCTCAGCGCGAACGTAGGAGTGCGCCATACGGACCGAGCCTTCGTACGACTGTCTTCGGAGGCCAGCTATTTCAATACGCTGTACCGTCCGACGCGTATCACCATCGGCGTACGCGTCGGAGGTGCCGTGAATATGGGCAAGTTTGAATTCTATCAAGCAAACACGCTCGGCGGCCAGGACAACCTCCGCGGCTTCCGCAGGACCCGATTCGCCGGACGAACCGCCGTGTTCTCAAACCTCGACGTGCGCGTTGAGCTCGTCGACTTCAACATCTACCTGATGCGCGGCCTCGCCGGCGTGCTCGGCTTCGTAGACCACGGCCGGGTCTGGCCCGGCGACGGATCGATTTTTTCGGGATGGCACCGCGGCTACGGTGGAGGCATCTGGGCCGCCCCGTTCAACAAGCTCGCCTTCACGGCCACGGTCGGACGCTCCAGAGAAAACACGCTCTTCGACCTCTCCTTCGGCTTCCAGTTCTGACCATCATCGAGGCGGCACCCCGCATAGCGGATGACCTCGACGGCCACAACCCACGGAACCGCCCATGCCCAGGGATCTGACAAGACTGATCGTTCGCGACGCCTCGGATCGAGCTGCGCCACTGCGCCGCGTCTCGCCGCGCTTTTTAAATCAGCTCCCGTTCTCCGCCACGTTCAGCCTCGGCCCCCTCATCGAGTTCTGGAACGACGCCGCTCAAGAGAAGCCCTCCGTGGCGGCAAGCCTGTGGCCGGAAATCCAGTCCTACCTGGCTGACTTTCCGGACCTGCGCGGACCGCTCGAAAACGTGGACGTGCTCGAGGAGCATCGGGCCTTTCTGGAGATGCTCTTGAGCGTCGTCTTCCCCTCCGCATTCGGCGACACGGAGCCCGCCGCAGCACTCGTTCCGTTCGAATACCGCGCCGTCCATGCCACGCCGGCCTTCACCCGCCTTTTCTCTCAAGAATCAGGCCTGCTCAGCGGGCGCGTCAACCTCGACCTCAGTACGTTCACCTATGGGAAGACCATCTCGGCGTACCTCCACATTCTTCGCAGCGTCTACGACGTCGACGTACCGTTCGAATATCCGGTGACGTTCACGACGAAAGACTCCGCCACGAACCTCGACCGGCATTACCGGATTGCGACGGATCTTCGCTTCGTCCGCATCAAACAAATCGGCGTCCTGCCCGACCTGGATGACGGCACCGTTCGAAAGCTCGTCGCCAACGTTTCGGAACTGTCGGACTGGATGCGGCTCATTCCGCCGTCCTCCTTCGAATTCTATGGAATGAGCATAGCTCGCGCCTCGGACGTCACCGACGAGCGAATGATCGCGATGCTCGAGCGCGACCTCGTCGAGGATGACAGCCTGGTGAACCGGAGCGTCTTACCCGACGTCGAAGCGCACGTCCGCTCGCTGCTGAAAGTACCTCACCTCGAGCTGGGACTTGCTGCCGTCGACAGCGGCGAGTTTTACTTGCTGAACGAGCCGTCACAGCCGATCGTCGGCACCTTCTTTACGCGGTCCGCCCGCTACGACATATCGGATCTGGAGGGGTCCATTTTTGAACGTTGCCTGGAAGATCGCTCCATTCAGGTCGTCGAGGACCTCAACGCCGAAGAGGAGCGTTCGCCCATCGAAAACGACCTGCTGAGGTGGGGCGTCCGCAACATCATTGCCGCGCCGCTCTTCGCTCGTTCGGACCGCGTAGGCGTCCTCTATGTCTGGTCGTCCAGACCGGCTTCGTTGCATGCGCTGAACGCCATGAAGCTGCTGGAGCTCCTGCCCATCTTCTCGGCAGCCGTGCGCCGCGCTCGTGAAGAGATGCGCAACCGCGTTCGCAACGTCATCATGGGCCAGTACACGGCCATCCATCCGACGGTGGAATGGCGCTTCCGGCGGGCAGCGATGCACTTCATTCAGAAGCAGGAACGGGGAGACGCCCTCGACATCGAGCCCATCGTCTTCCACGCCGTCTACCCGTTGTTTGCGGCGACGGACATCCGGGCCTCCTCCGAGCACCGAAATGTGGCCGTCCAGCACGACCTGCTCGAACACCTCGACGCCGCGCGCGGCGTCATCGCCCACGCTCTCGAGCGTCAACCGTCCACCATGCTTCACCATCTGCTGGCACGGACGGACCGTTACCGCACCTCGCTCGAGAAAACACTCGCCTCCAGCGATGAGGCCGCCGTGCGCGATTTTATCCAGATGGACCTCGAGCCCATCCTGCTGAACCTGCAGGGTGCAAGCGACCGGCTCGACGACGCGATCACACGCTATCTCGAGGCTGCAGATTCCCAGGGGGGCACCCTCTACGGCCGTTCGCGAGCTTTCGAGCGGAGCGTCGAGCGCATCAACGCCACGATCAGCGACTGTCTCGACAGCGAGCAGGCCAAGATCCAGGAGCTCGTCCCGCATTACTTCGAGAAGCACCAGACGGACGGGGTAGACTTCACCATCTATGCCGGCGACTCGCTGCTCGAGGAGGGCGGCTTCGAGCCGGAGCACCTCTCCGTCCTCAGACTGTGGCAGCTGATGGTGCTCTGCGGAATCGCCGCCCGCACCGAGGCGCTCCGCGAGCAGCTCGACATGCCGCTCGAGACGACGCACCTGATCCTGGTGCAGAACACACCGATCAGCATTCGCTACCGTTTCGACGAGACGCGGTTCGACGTCGACGGACCGCACCACGTGCGCTTCGAAATCATGAAGCAGCGCGTCGAAAAGGCGCGCCTAAAGACGTCCTCACAGCGACTAACCCAGCCGGACCGGATCGCCATCGTCTATTCGCAGGATCGAGAGATTCGTGAATACGCGGCCTACGTCGACCACCTCCAGGAGCGCGGTCTGGTCACGCCTAACGTGGAGCGCGTCGAACTCGACGATCTGCAAGGCATTAAGGGGCTACGAGCGCTGCGCGTCCGAGTCGATGCGGAAGCGCTCGCGTCGGCCCCGGAGATTGAGCCCGACGAGCTTCTGCGCATCGTACGGTCGGTAAGCAGCAGCCCTGCGCGCTGAAGGGGCTGCGCTAGTGCCCCTTCGTACCTCATGTCGTACGTACGGTCGCGTAAATCGATGTAGTTACGAAGCGACGCCGTTCGTGGGAACGGCCTCCTCTTCCTCGCCGGCGCCCGCCTCGGCGTCGACCATGCCCAGCTCCTCGCGAATCGCACGCTTGATGATCGACCGTTCGTCGTCATGTTCGCGAAGCCAAGCCTTGGCCGCCTCGCGTCCCTGGCCGATGGTCTCTTCACCGTACGAATACCACGAGCCCGACTTCTGAAGGATCTTGTACTCGCATCCGAGGTCGATCAGCTCGCCGAGCACTGAGATGCCTTCGCCGTAGATGATGTCGAATTCGGCCTGGCGGAACGGCGGCGCCGTCTTGTTTTTCACCACTTTCACGCGCGTGCGGTTGCCGACCACGTCCGTGCCGTCCTTGATCGCGCCGATCCGCCGAATGTCCATCCGTATGGACGCATAAAACTTGAGTGCCCGGCCGCCGGAGGTCGTCTCCGGATTGCCGAACATGACCCCGATCTTCTCACGAATCTGGTTGATGAAGATCAGCACCGTCTTCGTCCTGCTGAGCGTGCCGGTAAGCTTGCGGAGGGCCTGGCTCATCAAGCGGGCCTGCAGGCCGACGTGGCTATCACCCATCTCGCCCTCGATCTCCGCCTGCGGTACGAGCGCGGCGACCGAGTCGATCACGACGCAGTCGAGCGCCCCGCTTCGAACCAGCATTTCAGTGATGTTGAGGGCCTGCTCACCGGTGTCCGGCTGCGCGACGAGCATGCTATCCACCTTCACGCCCAGCTTCTCGGCATAATTGACGTCGAAGGCATGTTCGGCATCGATGAAGGCACACGTGCCTCCGAGGGCCTGCGCTTCCGCAATAATGTGCGTCGCCAGCGTCGTCTTTCCCGAGGACTCGGGACCGTAAATCTCCACGATGCGACCGCGCGGGACGCCGCCGACGCCCAGCGCGGCATCCAGCGTCAGCGATCCCGTCGGAATCGAGGCGATTTGGACGGCGGGCTCGTCACCCATCCGCATGATGGCGCCCTTGCCGTACTGCTTTTCAATCTGCTTGACCGCCAGGTCGAGAGCCTTGTTCTTTTCGTCGTTCGAAGCCATGTGAGTGCTCTTTTGAATCGTCTGTACGGTGACCCTTAAAATGCACGAACCTTAAAATGCACGAGCCTTAAAATGCACGAACCTT
>CAZXHQ010000143.1:0-8290 GCA_964640145.1 uncultured Rhodothermales bacterium
GGTCTCCGCGATGATGCGCTTCTTCCCCATGCGGCGCGCCAGCAGGATCTGCCCGATCGTGTTGTTGATCTTGTGCGCACCGGTGTGGCATAGGTCTTCGCGTTTGAGATAGATCTTCGGCCCGCCAAGCTCCTCGGTGAGCCGATCGCAGAAGGTCAGCGGCGTCGGGCGGCCGACGTACTTCTCGAGGAGGGCTCGCAATTCGCCCTGAAAGGAGGCGTCGTCCCGGGCTTCCTCGTAGGCCGCCCGCAGTTCGTCTACAGCCGGGATGAGGACCTCAGGGACGAACACGCCGCCGTACGGGCCGAAGTGTCCCCGCTCGTCGGGGATGCTGTGCGTTTCAGGCATGAATTAGGTCTCCAGGGCGCCGAAGGAACTCATGAATGCGTCGATCTTGGAGAAGTCTTTCACGCCCGGCGAAGATTCGAGTGCACTTGAGACGTCCACGGCATAGGGCTGCAGCGTCCGAATGCCCGTCCGCACGTTGCCGGCGTCGATGCCGCCGGCCAGAAAGAGATCGTAGTCTTCGGAGAGCCTCCGCGCCACGTCCCAGTCGAACGGTACGCCGGTGCCGCCGTGCCGTACGTGCGAGTGGGTATCCAGGAGAAAGTAGTCCACCACGTCCTCATAGTCCCGAAGCCGGCGCCGCAGCGTACTCGAGGTGAGGTCCGGGGCGATACGCAGCGCCTTGATCACCGGCCGCTGGACGAGCGCGACTTCGAAGACCGGTTCGTCGCCGTGCAGCTGCACGAGTTTGAAGCCCGCTTCCTCGGCGATACGATTGACGTGGTCTGCGGAGGCGTCGACGAACACGCCGACGGGATCGGGACCGTATACCCAGTCGACGATGGTTCGAACGCGGTCGGGTTCGATGTACCGGCGGCTGCCGCGGTACTGGATGAAGCCGAGATAATCGGCGCCCGCCGCGGCCGCATACCGCGCATCTTCCAGACGGGTGATGCCGCAGATTTTCAGTTTCGTCGTCATAGGCTCTCGATTCGATCCACGTCGTTTTTTAGCTGCGCGAGCGCCCGGCCGGGGTCGTCGCTGCGCATGAACGTCTCGCCGATCAGCACGGCATCGACGCCGCGTTCGTGCAGGTAGTTGAGCTCAGCCGCCGATTGGAGGCCGCTCTCGGAGACGCGCAGGACCGTATCGGGAACGTGTCCGAACACGCGAACGGAGTGGTTGATGTCCACCTCGAACGTCCGAAGGTCGCGATTGTTAACGCCGACGATGGTGACCGCGTCGAAATCGATGCGATCGAGCTCGTGCAACTCGTAGACTTCCACGAGCGCCGAGAGACCGAGTTCTCCGGCCGCCTGCAGCAGGTCTTTGAGGTGGATCCGGTCGAGCACGGCGGCAATCAACAGGACGGCGTCGGCTCCGCAGGCGCGTGCTTCGTAAAGCTGGTAGGCGTCGATGATGAAGTCCTTGCGCAGCAAAGGGAGCGAGACGAGATCCCGGACGGCGGAGAGGTCGTCGAGGGAGCCCTGGAAATGGAGGGGTTCGGTCAGTACGGAGATCGCGGCCGCTCCGGCCCGTTCGTACGCGCACGCGAGGTCGACCGGCTGAAAATCGGGCCGGATGAGGCCTTTCGACGGAGACGCTTTCTTTATCTCACCGATGATGGAGAGTCCTTCCCGGCCGAGCGCGTCCTCCAGCGAAAGGGGAGACCGGAGAAATCGGTCCCCGCCCTGGAGCCGGCTGACCGGCGTCTTCTGCTTCCGCGCCTCGACGAGCGCTCTCGTATCGGCCACAATGCGATCGAGTATCGTCATGATCCGGGCGCTTCGTTGGAAGCGCTGATGAGCCGTTTCAACGCGTCCCTGGCCCGACCCGAGTCGAGGCTCTCTTCGGCCGCCTCCCGGCAGGCGTCCATCCCCGAGTAGCGGCCGCTCGTATGGAGGGCGCATGCCGCATTGAGAACGACGACGTCGCGTGCCGGCCCGATTTCACCCTCGAGGACGGCCGTGAGAAGGCGCGCATTCTCGGCGGCAGTGCCCCCGGCCAGCCGGTCGATCGGATAGCGGCCGAGGCCGAAGTCCTCCGGGCTGATGCGGCGCCGCTTGGTTATGGCTCGATCCTCCACGTCGGCGTCCTCTCCGGAAGACGTCAACCAGCTCTCACCGTTCTCGGCAGAGGTGAACTCGAAGACGACCGTTTCGTCCGATAGGGACACCTCGTCCATACCATCGTCGGAATGGACTGCGATTACGTGCACGGCATCGAGCTCCTCGAGGATGGCGACCATCGTCTGCGCCGTCTCGGCGTTGAAGGCGCCGATGAGCTGTCGCCGCACGCCGGCGGGATTACAGAGGGGTCCGAGGATGTTGAAGAACGTACGGACGCCGAGCTTCTTCCGTACGGGCATGACATGGCGCATGGCCGGATGGAAAAACGGCGCGTACATGAACGCCATGCCTGCTCTGTCGAAACAGTGCTCGACGCCCGGCTTCTTCAATTCGACCTTCACGCCGAGGGCCTCCAGCACGTCTGCGGAACCGCAGGCAGACGAGACCGACCGGTTGCCGTGCTTGGCGACCGTTACGCCGGCGCCGGCGCATACGAAAGATGCGGCCGTCGAAATGTTGAACGTGCCTGTCGAGTCGCCGCCCGTGCCGCAGAGGTCGATCGCGTCGGGATCGCCCGCGTCCACCGCCACGGCGTACGCGCGCATCACGCGCGTAAAGCCGACGAGCTCGTTCAGCGATTCCCCCCGTGCTCGCAGCCCGACGAGAAAGGCCGCGACCTGCTCGGGGTCCGATTCGCCCTCCATGAGGACGTGCATGGCGTCCTCGGCATCGTCGATGCCGAGCAGCGAACCGTCTGCGATGATGCGGAGATATT
This sequence comes from uncultured Rhodothermales bacterium, assembly GCA_964640145.1. Classification (GTDB taxonomy): domain Bacteria; phylum Bacteroidota; class Rhodothermia; order Rhodothermales; family VXPQ01; genus CAZXHQ01. The sequence continues at coordinate 2,851 of CAZXHQ010000143.1, forward strand.
TTTCCATGGGATGGTGGGTCGGGGGTCGCCGAATGGTCAAGCCGTCTGCTTCGCGAGGATGCGTTCGAGCCAGTTGTCGATAATGCGAGGTCCCTCGCTGGTCAGCACGCTCTCGGGGTGAAACTGGATGCCTTCGACCGGTTGGCCCCGGTGTCGAAGCCCCATGATCACGCCGTCGTCGGTCTCGGCCGTTATCTCCAGCACATCGGGCAGGCCTTCACGATCGACGATGAGGGAGTGGTAGCGCGTCGCCGTGAAGGGATTGGCGACGCCGCGGAAGACTCCGCTGTCATCATGCCGAATCTCGCTCGTCTTGCCGTGCATCAGCGTCGGGGCGTAGGTTATGCGTCCGCCGAACACCTCCCCGATGGCCTGATGGCCCAGGCATACGCCCAGAATGGGCGTCGTGGCGCCCAGCTCGCGGATGACCGGCTCGGTAATTCCCGCCTCGGCGGGTCGGCCCGGACCGGGCGAGATCAATATCCCCTGAGGCTTTCGCTCGCGCACGTCGTCGACGGTCCAGGCATCGTTGCGGACGACCTCGAGGTCCTCGGTATGCGTCCCGACGAGGTGCACGAGATTGTACGTGAACGAATCGTAGTTGTCGATGACGAGAATCATGGTCTCGCTTAGGTAGTGATGAGTCCGACCAGGTCGCGTACTTTGCTCATATTTTGCGCCGCCCGTTCGCGAGCCCGCCGCCCGCCTTCGCGGAGGACGTCCAGCACGTAGTCCGGCCGTTGGGCGAGCTCCTTTCGGCGCATGCGCGCCTCGGCGAAGTGGTCGTCGATGAGCCCGATGAGCTCCTTCTTGGCATGGCCGTATCCGTATCCGCCCTCGCGATAGGCCCCTGCTATCCGCTCGCGCGTGTGATCGTCGGCAAACAGCTTGATGAGGGCAAACACGTTATCGCTGTCCGGATCTTTCGGTGCTTCGAGCGGCGTGGAGTCGGTTACGATGCTCATGACCTTCTTCTTGAGCACCTTGCCCTCGTCGAAGATGCCGATCGTGTTGTCGTAGCTCTTCGACATCTTGCGTCCGTCGATACCCGGCACGACGGCGACGTGCGACAGAATGTGCGGCTTGGGGACGGGAAAGAGGGGCTCGTCCTCTTCGCAGTAAATCCGATTGAAGCGCTCGGCGATGTCGCGGGCCATTTCGATGTGCTGCTTCTGATCGGCGCCTACAGGCACGAGCGTGCCGCCGTAGATGAGAATGTCCGCCGCCTGCAGCACGGGGTAGTTGAACAGCCCCGCATTGGGGACGAGCCCCTGCGCAACCTTGTCCTTGTAGGCGACGCCCTTCTCGAGCTGAGAGACCGTCGTCAGGTTGTAAAAAACCCAGGCCAGCTCGGTTACTTCCGGCACGTCGCTTTGAATGAACAAGTGGGCCTCGTTCGGATCGAAGCCGAGTGCCAGGTAGTCCAGCGCGACGTCGATCGTGTACCTCCGCAGCGCATCGCGGTTCTGCATCGTCGTCAACGCGTGATAGTTGACGATGAAATAGTACGCTTCATGTCGTTTGTGGAGATTGATGTGCTGGCGTAGGGCGCCGAAATAATTGCCCAGGTGCAGGGTGCCCGACGGCTGGATGCCGGAGACGACGACCGGGGGGCGTTCCGCGGCGCCCTCAGAGGGGACGTGTTTCTGTCGAGTCTGTACTTCACTCATCGGATGCGTGGTGAATGGTGCGGGGCGCTATCGAGCGTTCCTGGCGAGATCGCGCACGTAGTCGAGTCGGGCCCGGCTGTTGCCCAGAACGGCGCGGAGGATGGCGCGGGTCCGAATCTGATGTTCCTCTTCGAGCTCCGCCTCGAGACGTTCTGCGAACTCGCTCTCCAGGCGCTTGAGTTCATTTAAGACGACGGAGGCGTCCGCACCCAGATCGAAGTCGCCCGGCTCGAGGTCGGTACCGTTGTAGGATACGCCGCCGGCGCTCAGCACCGTTTCGCTCAACTTTCCGATGTCGGCTCGCGCGATCTTCTGGAGCACGTTGAGCTGCCCGGCGGCGTTCCGGTCGTCGAGAGTCCGGATGGCGTGTTCGTACGCGTGGTTGAGCTCGTAGTGGCGGCGAATGAGCGGGTTGAGACGCTCGACGGTTTCCTGCCGAGAGAGCGTCCTGCCGGCCCATCCTTTGTTCAGGAAGAGTTCTTTGAGTCCCATCGTATCGGCTGAAGTTCCAGATTGGAGGTTTTTTCGGAAGTCGCATGGCGAGCTCAAAGCAGCCCTTCGGCGGCCATAAGGATCGCTTCCTTCAAAGCGCGAGCCTTGCTGACCGTTTCCTCGTACTCGCGCGCCGGGTCGCTGTCGGCTACGATGCCTGCGCCGGCCTGCACGTAGATGCGGTTGCCGTGCACGAGCATGGTTCGAATCGCGATGCACGTGTCCATGTTGCCGGAATACTCCACGTGGCCTACCGCGCCGGCATAGGCGCCCCGTTTCGTCGGCTCGAGATCGTCGATGATTTCCATCGCGCGCACTTTGGGCGCGCCGCTGACCGTTCCAGCCGGAAAACAGGCCGCGAGGACTCGCATGACGCTCTCGTCGCGTCGAAGGCGTCCCGACACGGACGAGACGATGTGCATGACGTGAGAGTACCGCTCCACGTAGGCATACCGGTCGACGTGCACCGACCCGAATCGGCAGACGCGGCCGAGATCGTTGCGGCCGAGGTCGACGAGCATGAGATGCTCCGCCCGCTCCTTGGGATCCGCCAGGAGCTCGGCCTCGAGGCGCAGATCTTCGTCATCCGTGCTGCCGCGGGCCCGCGTCCCCGCGATCGGCAGCACTTCCGCCGTGCCGTCTTCAACGCGAACGAGGACCTCCGGGGACGACCCGATCAGGGCGAATTCATCAAAGTCAAGGTAGAAGAGGTATGGAGACGGATTAACCTGTCTCAGAGCGCGATACAGATTGAGCCGGTCTCCGCGGAACGGCATCGAGAATCGCTGTGAGAGGACGGCCTGGAAAACATCGCCCTCATGGATGTAGCGTTTGATGCGCTCAACGGCGGCCTCGAACTCGCACCGCTCGAAGTTCGAATCCATCTCCTCGTCTAGAATTCGGACCGGTTCGGGGCTGTGAATCGTCGTGTCGGCCAGCTCGGCCTCGAGGCCATCGATGCGCTTCGCGGCCCGGTAGTACGCCTCGTTCGGGTCGCTCTCCGCCTCGATAAAGGCACCCGACATGAGCACGATCTGGTGCTTTACATGGTCGAAGGCCGCGAAGGTGTCGTAGAAGCACCACGTAGCATCGGGAAGCTGCAGGTCGTCGTAGGGGACGTCCGGCAGCCGTTCGACCAGGCGGACGGCGTCGTAACCGAGATAACCTACCGCACCGCTCGTGAACCGGGGAAGACCACTGACCTTCACCTCGTCAAATCGGTCGAGTTCCCGCTGCACCGCCTGGAAGATGTCGCCCCCGACCTCCGTTTCGCTCCCCTCTGCGTCTTCGGCGACGACGCGCTCTCCGTAGGCCCGCAGGATTCGGTAGGGAGCCTTGCCAAGGAACGAATAACGGGCCAGCTTCTCGCCGCCCTCGACACTTTCGAGCAGAAAGCTGTACCTGCTCTTCTTTCTGAGCGTCAGGAAGGCGGAGACCGGAGTGAGCAGGTCCGCGCTCAGTCGACGGTAGACCGGCACGACGAGATTACCGGAGCCGCGGCCCCGATGAGCCGCCACCAGCCTTTTAAAGTCGTCGAGCTGCATGATGATGAAGATGGGCGGGGCCGCCCTCCGATGACGCAGACCGTGCGGGCGGCCTGCCGTGATATAAAAAAACCCACTGCTCGGTGGAACAGTGGGGCGCGGCCGCTGGCGTTAGACTCGCAGGATCAACAACAGTTCACGTGCACGGCAGTCCCCACTGTTCGGCGGAATGCCGCCACCAGCTGGATCGATCGATATGCGCGTGGCTGCTCGTCATGGTCGAAGAAGGTACGCGTCGCGGATGCGAATTGCAATACGGATGGTAGGCTCCCTGGTTCGCTTCCCGTCAGGAGACGCCCCCGCCGGGCAGGTATTCGCGTAAGGTTCACGCTCGCGCGGCATCCGCGCTACGGTTTACCGGGAGAATGCTTGCGGCGGCTCGGACCGCCGGAGAACGGCTGTTCGGGCGGATTACCCTCGTCGTCCGGAAACGGACCGAACGGGGAGGCGTCGATCTGGGAGACGCCCACCATGTCGTACGCGAGCTCGATCCGCCCGTCTTCAAGGAACGCTTTCAGGATGCCTATGGTCAGGGCATGCTCGGTACCGCGCCGCTTCCGCACCTCCGTCAGATAGCGCAGCGTAAGCAGCACGCCGTTGCGGGTCACCCGCACGTATACGAAGGGCGTCAGAATGCCGTAGTGTATGAGGAATTCCCTCGACATCCGCTGGATCTCCTGCTTGACCTGCTGCTCCACGATGTCGGCCGTTTCACCGGCAAGGTCGAGCATGATCTCGCGGGCGGCGTCCCAGTCCGACCGAAACGTCACCGTGAAGGGGATTTCATTCCACACGAACCCGAAGCCTCGCGTGTAATTATAGATGCCGTACGTATAGAGCCAGGCGTTCGGGAAATGGAGGATCCGGCCCGTGCTCTGTTCGGCCTCGACCCAGCCGCCGATCTCCATGAGGGTGCTGTGGAGCAGCCGGATGTCGATGACGTCTCCTCGGATGCCGTTGACCTCGATACGGTCGCCCGGCTTGAACGGCGTGCGGAGGACGATATTCACCCACGCCGCGAACGAGAGCAGCACCTCCCGCATGGCGATGGCCAAGCCCGCACCGATCACCGTCAGGATGGTCGCCAGACCCGGTCCCTGGCCGGCCGACCAGACGAACAGGATGGCCAGGAGGGCGACGAATCCCACCAGCCGTCCGGTCATCTTCGAGGCCCGGTAGCGGCGGTCCGGTTCGTCGATATACCGGGGTATGAACCGCTTGAGGATGCGGGAGAGAACGAGGGCGACGAGGACGATGATGATCGACGTCAAGAGCGCCTGGACCGTCCCCTCCGAGAGGAAGGATTGAAAACGCTCGCCCTGAAGGAATTCCTGTGGCGACATACCCTTGGTCGTTGTTTGCCCGGTAAGGTACGAAACATGATCCATCATGCGGGGGCCGGGGAACGTCCGGCCGGTGCGGCACGTCGACGTGAGGGACGGCGCCGGGGATCATATCGTGATGCGGCGTTGTTTGACTTCGCCGATTCGAAATGTCATTTAGTTAGACTACATCATTTCGTAAATAAGGGACCGTACTCTGAGGGTCGATGCACGTGCTCCGCTAGGCGCGCCGACACGAGCCCGAAGGGCGACTGACGGCCGTCCGTAGCAGCGCTATGGCGAGAAGGCTCGACGACGCGGAGTGCGATGCGGCGGCATTCATACATATGCTACCGTATTTGCGAATTGACGTACTTCGTTCTCGTTTCCGCTCCTTCAGCACACTGGAAAG
>CAZXHQ010000144.1:0-8274 GCA_964640145.1 uncultured Rhodothermales bacterium
TTGAAGAGCGAGCCGGGCACGTTCTTGCGCATCGAATAGACGATCGACGTCTTCCAGTCGTCGCGCGCCATCTTACGCCCCTCCGGCATCTGTCCGTCGCGGCCGAGAGCCAGGAACCGGGTATAGTTCTGGTGATTGCTCTCGATGCCGGCCTCGAGAATGTCGAGCCCGTACTCCGCCGCCGCACGTTCACTGGCGATGGCCGCCTCGTCGGGCCGGCCGTCTTCGGCCACCCGCTTCGCCGCACCTGCTGTGTCGTAGGCGGGGACGACGTCGGCCGACGGAAGACGCGTCTTGAGAAAGTCGTGGCACTGGCCGAGGGCCTGCGGGTGTGAGAACACCACGCGGACGTCCTCCAGCTTCACGCCCGGCGGCGCCATCAGGTTATGCCGGATGCGGAGCTGGAGCTCGCCGACGATCGACAGTTCGTGCGTCCGCAGCAGGTCGTAGTTCGCATGTACGCTTCCGAAGAGCGAGTTCTCGATCGGAATGACGGCGCGCTCCACGTCGCCCTGCTCGGCGGCCCGAAACACGTCCGAAAATTCGGGGCACGGTACCGGCTCGGCGTCGCCGCAGAGGGCCCGCACGGCTTCCTCGCTAAAGGCGCCCGTCTCTCCCTGGAATGCAATTCTCATAGGTTGCGTCGGGTGGTACGTCACATCTGCTCGGGGGCGGAGATGCCGAGCACGCGCAGCCCGTTCGCCAGCACGAGGCGCGTCGCTCTGGCCAGGTACATGCGCGCGGTGGCCAGGTCATGCTCTTCGCCGATGATGCGGCAGTGCCCGTAGAACTGCGTGAACGCCACGGCTACACCGCGCAGGTAGTTGGCCACCTGGTGCGGCTCGCGCGATTCCGCGGCCCGCTCCAGAATCTCCGGCAGGCGCAGCAGCTCCTTCATGAGGGCATTCTCCGCGTCGTGCTCCAAAAGCGACAGGTCGGGCTCCTCGCCGAAGCTGAAGCCGACTTCCTCGGCCTTGTCGAGAATCGAGCAGATGCGCGCATGGGCATACTGGAGGTAAAAAACGGGGTTCTTCTCGCTGGCCTCCTTGGCCAGGTCGAGGTCGAACTCCAGATGCGTATTCGGCGATCGCATCAGGAAGAAGTAGCGCGTCACGTCTTCACCCACCTCGTCCATCAGCTCGTCGAGCGTTACGTACGTCGCCTTCCGGGTGCTCATCTTGACCGGCTCGCCGCCCCGCACGAGGGTCACGAACTGGTAGATGACGACGTCGATTCGGCTGCTGTCGAAGCCGAGCACCCGCACGCCGTCCAGCACGTCCGGGTAGGTGGCGATGTGATCCGCTCCGAAGATGTCGACCACGCGGTCGAATCCCCGCTCGAGCTTGTCGACGTGATAGGCGATGTCGGGCAGCCGGTAGGTCGGCTCCCCGCTGCTCTTTACGAGCACGGTGTCTTGCTCTTTGCCGAATTCGGTGGTCTTGAACCAGACGGCGCCGTCCTTCTCGTAGACATACCCTGCCTCGCGCAGGCGATCGAGCGTGGTCCACACCCGCTGGTCTTCATAGAGGCTGTTCTCGTTGAAATAGGAATCCATCTCGATGCCCAGCCGCTTCATGGTCGCCTCGATGTCGGCAAATATGGCCGTCTCGGCCGCCTCTTTGAAGCGGCTGACGTCGTCGGACGCGGCGAGCCGCTCGCGCTCCTCCTCGTAGAGACGCCGAGCAATGTCGCGCACGTAGTCTCCGAGGTACCCGTCCTCCGGAAAAGACTGCGGGACGTCGACCCACTCGTTCTCGGCCACTTTGATCTGCTTGCGGGGCGTCGCCGGATCGGCGATGGCGCGGTATCGAGCCCGTACGGACTCCCCTAAAATGCGCATCTGGCGCCCGCCGTCGTTGAAATAGTATTCGCGCGTGACGTCGTAGCCCGTCCACTGCAGCAGGTTGGCGATCGTGTCCCCGAGCACGGCGTTTCGGCCGTGGCCCACCGTCAGCGGGCCGGTCGGGTTCGCACTGACGTACTCGACGATCGCCTTGAGACCCCGTCCGCCCAGGGACCGGCCGTAGTCGGCACCGGCCTTGAGCAGGTCCTCGATGCCGGAGGCAAGGTAGGCGTCTGAAAAGTGGAAGTTCAGAAAGCCGGCGCCTGCGACCTCCACCGACGAAACCCTGGCGGGATCGAGCTGCCGCGCGCGCAGCGCCGCGGCCAGTTCGTCGGCGATGCTCCGGGGAGCACGTCTCAGGTGGCGCGCGAGCTGCATGGCCGCGTTCGTGGCGAGGTCGCCGTGGTCCGGATTGTTCGGCTTCTCGAATTCCGGCTCGAAGTCGTCCGGCACACCGCCCAGATCGGCGAGCGCGGCCAGCAGCTCTCGTTTGAGGTATTCTCTCATGTAGTAAACCCAGGGACCGTCACGTCCCCGAATCGGCGATGTTCAGTTGAGGTTCAGCCGGTCTGGCGTCGGGAATCCGCCCGATCGGCTTCCGCAAGCCGGACCGAACGACGAGGCGCCGCAGGTCGAGGCGGGGCAGTAGTAAGCCGCAGCGGGCACCTGGTTTCAGAGGGTCCGGCTCAGGCGATACGGCCGAAGATCGACCGACGGCTTCTCGCCGGCCGCCAGCCGGGCGACGTTCTCGCCGACGGCGTTCGACATCTTGAAGCCGTGTCCCGAACAGGCCGAGGCCAGCACGACGGAGTCCTGCTCCGGATGGACGTCGATGATGAAGCGCTCATCCGGCGTGTTCGTGTAGAAGCAGGTGGACGACCGCGCGATGTTCCCGCACGCGTCAGGCAGCAAGCGCGCCAACCGTTCCGTCAGCGGCTGAATGTCTTTCGGATGCACCGCGCGATCGATGCCGTCCGGATGGCGCGCCAGCTCGCCGCCGTGATGGAGGCCGGCCTTCACGCCGTCGCCGGCATCCGGAAACCCGTACAGAACGCGGTCCGCGTCGTACGCCCAAATGTATACCGGGCAGCGATCCGGCCGAAAGTCGCGTGCGCGTGCCGCCGGATGATACCATACGTTGACCTGCCGTTCCAGCTTCAGCGAGCCGCCGAGCTCCGGCAGCAGCGACCCTATCCATCCGCCCGAACAGATTATAACGGCGCCGGCCGAATAGCGAGCAGCCGCCGTTTCGAGGAGGACCGCCCCGCTCTCCGACCGCCAGGATCGGACGGGCTCGTTCAGCCGCAGCACCGCGCCGTAGCGCCGCGCGCCGTTCGCATGAGCTCGCACGGCCGCCTCCGGATCGACCCAGCCGGCCTCCTCCTCCAGGAGCGCCGCCTCGCCGTCGCGAAGGTGGAACATCGGATAGGCCTCGGCCAGCTCCGCACGGTCGAGCACGCGGTGGCGGAGCCCTGCCGTTCGCGCCGTCGACAGCGCGCCCTGGAACACCCGGCTTTGTCGCGGCGCCACGGTCAGCGCGCCGTGCAGGTGCAGCAGCTCGGCGTCCATCGCTTCCTCCAGATCACGCCATAGGGCATAGGCTCTCTCCAGCAGCGGGAGGTAGAGCTCGCCCTCGAAATAGGCACGCCGGATGATCCGGCTGCCTCCGTGGCTGGAGCCGAGCGCGTGGGGCGGGACGAACCGATCGAAGCCGACGACGCGGTGTCCCGCCCGGGCCGCATGGTAGGCCGCCGCACTGCCCACGGCCCCGAGCCCGATGACGGCGACGTCGAACGTCCGGCTCATGCTGATGCCTCGCGTAAGGGCCGTCGATACATCGCGGAGGCCCGCGAGCCCCTGTGTGCCGGGTGCTTCAAGAGGCCTCCAGGGCCCGGACCGTCAGCGTGTTCACCAGAACCGTAGGGGTGCCTACCGATACCGGCACGGTCTGATCCGCCTTCCTACAGACGCCTCTGGCGGGATCCACGCGCACCTCATCGCTGATCCCGACGATGCTCTCGAGCATCTTTGACGGGCGTCCGGAAATGTTCATATTCGTCACCGGCCTGGTGCGTCGACCGGCCTCGATGAGGTAGCCTTCGACGACGTGGAACGAGAACCGGTCGTCCTGCGGGTAGACCCGGCCGCGGCCGACGGTCCGAACGTAGACGCCCTTCTTGACGTCCGCAAGGAGCGCATCCGGCGCAGCACGGCCGCCGGCGAGAAACAGGTTGGTCATGCGAACGGCCGGCTCGCTGCGGTAGCCTTCGCGCCGGCCGTTGCCGGTTCGTGGCAGTCCCAGCCGCGCGGCCTGGCGCCGGTCGGTCATCAGGCTCCGGAGCACGCCGTTCTCGATGAGAACGGTCCGCTCCATGGGGAACCCTTCGTCATCGAAGAGGGCCGTGCCGCGACCCCGCTCGTACGTGCCGTCGTCGATGATCGTGACGTCTTCGCTCGCGACCCGCTCGCCGATTCGATCGGCGGAGTACGGTCCGATCGTGTCGGCTTCGAGAAGATGCCCCACGGCCTCGTGCAGCCACACGCCGCCCCATCCCCCTTCGATGACGACCGGCACGTCGCCCATCACGGTCTGCAGCGGACGAGCCGCCAGGGCCGCCTGGAGGCGCTCGACGCAGCGCTGCGATATCGATTCCGGAGTGGTCATGAGGAATTGGCCGACCCCGCCCGTACCGCCGCCGATGGCATGCCCGTCAACGGTTCGCTGCGCGCGTTCGATTCTGGCCCGCACCCGCATGCCGATAAGGGACGTGGCGGCGAAGGTGGGACGATCCTCGCTGGAGACGACGTACGTCCGGCGCGTCGATCCCTGGAAGGCGACTTCGAGGTCGCGGAGGCGGGGCTCCAGAGAAAACGCTGCATCGACGGCCGCCTGGAGAAGACCGCGCTTCTCCTCCAGCGTGACGCGGTCGGTGACGTCTTCCGGGAGCTCGAGCGACCCCCTCGGCGGTGCGCGGTCGAGGACCGCCCCGGCGGCCGGAGGGCCGCCGCGCACCTCGTCGGCCTTATTGCGGACCATGACGGGGGCGTACCCTTCGACGTATCCGTACCGGCTCACGTCGTCGTTGAGGAGGCGCAGTCCCGTCCCTTCGACCAGATCCGTTCGATATTCCTCCCGGGGCTCGCCGTAGCCTCGCCACCGATCGTACCGGAGCGTGACCTGCTCACGGTAGGTACGTTCCGCAAACAGCTCGGTCGTGTCGTCCGCATCCCTACGAAGCCGGGAAAGAATCTCGGGAGCCGCCGTATGAAGCGGGCTGACCTCCGCGGCAAAGGAGTCGTCCATGAATCGCGGTCAGTATCCGTAGATAGAGAAGTCGTCCCGCCTCATGTGCAGATTGAGCATGATTGCCAACATGACGGTGTTCGCCAGCAGCGCCGATCCGCCGTACGAGATGAATGGCAGCGGAATGCCGATGACCGGCAGCAATCCGGTCACCATTCCGATGTTGATGAAGACGTGCACGAGATAGATGCCGGCGGCGCCGGCGGCCACCATGCTCCCGAAGGGATGCTTGACCTGGGTGCCCAGACGGATCAGCCGGATCAGCAGCAGGGCAAAGGCCGTCAGGACGACGATCGAGCCGATAAAGCCCCACTCCTCACCGATCACGCTGAAGACGAAGTCGGTAGACTGCTCGGGCACGTAGGCGCCCTGCGTCTGCGTGCCCTCCATAAACCCCTTCCCTGCGAGGCCGCCGGATCCGATCGCAGCCTTCGACTGCACCAGATGGAACCCGACACCCGAGCGGAATTCCTCGGCCTCCGGATTCGTGAACGACACGATGCGCGCGATCTGGTAGGGCTGCAGCACCTTCGTGAGGGCGAACGAGACGGCCGCGATCGTACCGCCGGTAAAGAATCCTGCGAGGGCGCCGTAGCGGCGCTCTTTCGTTCGCCACAAGATGCCGGCCGTAAAGATGACCGCAAATGCGATCGCCGCCGGCATGTATACGATGGCCAGATAGCCCGTTATGGCCGGCGAGATCATCAGCAGGACTGTGCTGATCGGCAGACCGGACCAGAAGAGCATGATCGGTACGAGCGCGAAGAAGACGAGCGCCGTACCCGTATCGTTCTGCAGCACGATCAGGGTGGCCGGGAGCACCAGAATGGCAACCACCCCTGCCGCGTAGCGGACGTTCTTCGCATTGGGTCGCTTCGCGGCGATGAGCTGCGCGACGGCCAGCACGGCGCCGACCTTCGCCAGCTCGGACACCTGGAAGCCGAGGCCTCCGACGTAGAGCCAGCTCTTCGCGCCGTTGACCTCGCGCCCGAACAGAAGAGCCGCTACGAGCAGGAGGAGCGTGCACAGGTACACCGGGTAGGCGGCCTTCTGGAAGAATCGAACCGGCAGCATGAGGCAGGCCACGATCACCCCCAGAGAGATGCCGCTCCACGCCAGCTGGCGCCAGAAATTTTGACGGACCGAGTCGAGCAGGTACTGACCGGCCGGACCGTTCGTCGTGCTGTAGATCGCCACGAGGCCGACGCCGACGAGCGCCGTCCAGGCAGCAATCGTCAGGTAGTCCAGATTTCGGTACCAGGTACGCATGAGGTAGCTGTCGTGATCGAAAGACCGAAGCGGGACAATAGGCCGGCTAACGCTCGTCGAGCGAGCCCAGCGGCTGGCTCCGCACGTTCAGGACGGCGTTCAGGCGCGCCTGTCGCTGCGGGCTGTCCGAGATGGTTCCCGTCAAATACTGCTCGGCCATGAACGAACCGATCGGGCCGGCGGCCGTGGCGCCGTAGCCGGCGTTCTCCACCTGCACGGCAATCGCTATCTGCGGGTCGTCGAACGGAGCGAACATGATGAAGACGGAGTCGTCCTTCCGGTCGCCCGGCGCCTGGGCCGTGCCCGTCTTACCGCCGCTCGGGATCCCCGGGACCTGGATCCAGTACCCGGTCCCCTCTTCCATTACGCGGCGCATGCCCTCACGCACGACGTCGAAGTAATCCTCCTTGATCGGGAGCTTCTTCGGCTCGGGCAGGGTCGGGTACATGACGTCGCCCGTCTCCGGATGCTCGAGCTTGGTTACCAGATGAGGTGTCACGAGCGTACCCTTGTTGCCGATCGCGGCCACGTACCGGGCCAGCTGCAGCGGCGTGACGCCCATGTCGCCCTGGCCGATGCCCAGGTTGATCGAATATCCGGCCGTCCATCCCCGTGGATACACCCGGTTATAATAGGCGGAGTCGGGAATGAGACCGGTCGACTGCTGATCGATATCGGTGGGCACCCGCTCTCCGAATCCGAACATGCTAGCATACTTGCTGAACGTGTCGACGTCCGTGCGCATCATGGTCTCAAAGAAGAACGTGTTGCACGACCGCTGGAGCGCCGTACGGACGGCGATGCGGCCGTGAGCGGCCATGTCGCGGAAGAGTCCCGGCCCGCCGAAGGGGTGGTATCCGGGGCAGTTGATGGTCTCCTCCGGTCCGATATTGCCTTCTTGAAGCGACATCAAGGCCATAAACGGCTTCCACGTAGAGCCGGGAGGAAGCAGGTTCATGGTCGCCCTGTTGTAGAGCGGCTTCTCGGGACTGCTGGTGAGGTAACTCCAGGTCGCGCGGTCGACGGATTCGGCGAAGAGGCCCGGGTCGTAATCCGGCATGCTCACCATCGATATGATGGCGCCCGTGTTCACGTCCAGCGCCACGGCGCCGCCCCGTTTGCCGACGAAGAGCGACTCCGCCACGGCCTGCACGCCGGCGTCGAGGCCGAGATGGAGGTTGTAGCCACTAATCGGGTCGAGGTCGTGCACGCCGCCCTGATAGGAGCTGACCTCAAGCCCGTGAACGTTGACGAGCTTCAGCTCTGCACCGAGCCGGCCGCGCAGATATCCTTCGTAACTATTCTCGATACCGGCCTTGCCGATCAGATCGCCCTGCCGGTACCCGCGTTTGCGCAGCCTCGTCAGCTCGCCCCCCGTGATCTCTCGAATGTATCCGAGTGCATGGGCGGCCGTCGCCTCCGTGTGGTAGCGCCGGCTGAACTCTTCCTCGTAGCCGACGCCCGGCAGCCGATACAAATTCTCGATGACCCGGCTGAACCGGTCGAAGGGCACTTCCCGAAATGCTTTGCTCGGCTGGAAGGCGCTGAAACGGCTCGCCGCAGCCAGCCTCGCGGCCACGAGACTGTCGGGCACTTCCAGCAGGTCCGCCAGCACCGAAACGTTACCCGGGTCGAAGGTCCGGGGCGTGATCGTGATCGTGTAGCTCGGCTTGTTGTCCACCATCAGGATGCCGGAACGGTCGAAGACGGCCCCGCGTGCGGGCTGTACGCGCCGCTCTCGCACCGCGTTCGACCGGGACTCGCCCGTATATTCTTCGACGTCGAGCAGCTGCAGCTGCCCGAGCCGAAGGCCCAGAATCGTCAGCACGGCGATGACGATCCCGGTAAAAATCCGAAC